>CAYWRR010000063.1:0-10048 GCA_964460425.1 uncultured Nitrososphaera sp. | reverse complement strand
TACGTACTCAGGGTACCGATCAGTCTACTAGCAAAAGCAAAAACTACACATCTACTATTACCTATAGCAGAAAAAGAAAGAAGAGAAAAGCAATATCACTTTAAAAAAAGAGAACTTGGCTTAAGTCAACAGAGCCTTTTCTCCTACCTCTCTCTTAAAAGCTAAGAAGTTTCTAAAAAATGAATATACCCTTGTTGACAGGCGAGCTGAGGAAACCAAGCAAGCTGCATAATTGTACGCTATATTTAGAAGGAATGGTCAGCATGACTCGTAACATATTTTTGCTTATTGGTATCAAGTATCAGTCACAACCTCCCTAACGAGGTTCTTGCCAAATATGGAAGAAGTAAGTTGAGTACCCCTTATAAAAGATAACCTTCCAACAAGTAGCACAAATGATAACACCTAGACTAACAGCTCTCATAGTAGCTATGAGCGTACTGGGCACAGGTGGCCCATTAGCAGCACTGGCTCAGGAGCAAAACATCGGAAACTCAGAGGCACAACAAGGCCTAGCTCAAGACATTGTTCAAGCAGCATCCACCGCAGTAGAAAACAACCAGGCTAACATTGCAAACGTAGAGCAGGATGCAAAGAATGAGATAGAGGTTAGCTCTGAATCAGAATCTGGTTGCGGCATATGTGGCTCTTCAGAATCTGAAGCAGAAACAGAAGTAGAGGACAGTGAACTAGAGAACGAAATCGAGCAAGAAGCTGAGATAGAGCAAGAGAACGAAGCTGACATTGAAACCGGTGACATAGAGCAAGAAGCTGAGCAAGAAGCTGAGCAAGAGCAAGAAGTTGAGAGCGAGCTAGAAGACTTTATAGCAGTTCTCTTCGACGACCTGAACCTTTAAACAGCTCAGAACACCAATAGTGTAAAACCGTACTATCACTTTCCTTTCTTTTTTTCTTTCCTTCTACCTCTCTCTTAAAAGCTAAGAAGTTTCTAAAAATGAATATACCTCTCTCTCTTGACAGACAAGCTGTGGAAATCAAGCAAGCTGCATATAAAAACCACATACACCTACACTACTCCTTGTATGTCCCACTGTACGCTGAATATATAACAAGAGAGATACAGAGCCTGTCTTTCTCTTAACCTCTAGAGTGGGAGGAGCTGCAAAACTCTACCCAAGCAATAATGGAGGCTTTTTTTGAAAAGAGAGATCTCTTTAGAGCAGAGGAGGTCTTTCTTTCAGATCTCCCACGCCTAGTGACAAAAAGCAGAGATAATAATGCAAGCACGCAGACACATACAGACCTGTAGAAACCAAGTCTTTATTGCTTAGGCACTCATTTATGCTGTGAACAATACTAGATGAATGTGCACAGATCAATAGTACGAATGCGCTGTAAATTTATTGGCGGAAGGAGCGTCACATCTCCTCCTTTTCCATATCTGCATATTAAAAAGATGTGTCTATGCAACTTCTTCAAACAGGCACACACACACGCACACGCACAGATCTGCTCCAGAGATGTCACACCGTGATTTACTTGTTATAGAGGGAGTATAGAGGGAGAGAGAGGCACGCATTGTGAAGCGACTGCAGCAGATATAGATATGTGTCCGACTGATGGCCTGGTATGATTTCTAAAAACTAATCCTTTGCAGGTCGCAAGAAAAAAACTGTCAGCAAATGAAAGAGACCTAAACATAGAGAAATATGTGTGCATACACATGCACACAGGGAGACAGAGAGAGGTATTATTATGTGGATATGGAGAAAGATAATAGGAAGATAATAAGAAATGCTGTATACTGTCTTTTTAATAATATGACAGTGGTCATGTGTTTTCTATGATACAAAGCCGCCAAGACCCCTGACTAAACGTACTCTCAAAAGGCATGATAAAAACAGTCTAAAAGTCAATTTGGTGGCTCTCTTTCTTTCATACGTATCTGCAAGGCCATACGGAACTGTCAGAGTATAAGAAGAAAAAGAAGAGATTTGAGAAGTGATCTTTTAGAAGAAAAAGTGTGTAACAACTAGGTTATTGTAAATGAACCATTTAGAGACGAAACGAAGCTAGTATATGGGCTGAGGTTCATCATCATAGTGGAAGGAAAGTAAGGACGGGAAGATTTTCTCACATATGTGTATTATATATTACATACTTATCCACTTCCATCTTCTACTCTTGTCAAATGGAATTTTTTTCATAAATTTTATAGCTCTTTTAAGAGACCCGAAAATCTTAAAAAAAAGGAGAGGAGAGTTCCTTTTTACTCTATATATACGCTTTTTGGGTGCCTAGCCTATTGTCATTCGACTGTGGAGGCTGCGGGAATCAATCCTTCAAGGTCACTGAGAGTGAGGGTTGGGGTCTGAGTTTGAGGCGCGTCCTGAGTTTCCGTCTGGTCCGCGTTCGCAGTCTGAGTCTCGGACAGGGCTGCCGTATTGGAGTCATCGTCACTTAGTGAGGATGTTTGTGTCGGGGTTATGGTTGCTGTGCCGCCTGGTGCAACTGTCACTATCGCAAAGTTAATTGGCTGGTTAGTGTTGGTGTCGGTGTCATCTGCCACTGCAGCGCCAGTTTGCGACGGACTTGACGTTTGCGTTGGAGTTCCCGATTGCGTTACAAGCTCTCCTATATCTACGGCCTCCTGGGCATGTGCCGCTACTGGGACAATGCCCAGTATGGCCATTGTCACCATTAGTGTTGTTGTTTTAGTAGCCATCATAGGTACTATTTGAGACTCCGTCTCCTTTATTAGACATTCTCTGGATTTTTATCATAATGTGGCACAGAATTTATTTATATTCAAATTATAATGAATGAGAAATTTGAAACCTTATCTACTACATAGAAAATACCTCTATATCTATATTTATAGCTGTTAACCAAATGTCTTTTTTGCTAGCAGATTATTAAGTTGCGCGACTTCACTTCACGCAATTATAATAATAATAGTATATCTCTAAAAATCTGGCAGTCGTTATGACTGCGACGACAATAGAACTCATTTGCAGATTTTGTGCTGCTAGAGATGGAGGTTTACCTATCATTTTCCCCCCACAAGCAAGCATTCGGTCCCTCTACTGTTATAATATCAAAAGTGTAAGATGCAAAGCGACATAGAATTTGGTTAAAGAATACAATGAAGACGAAGTAATAGTACAATAATAATAATGATAATCCTTATAGCTCACACAGAAGAAGTAGCGAGGGTCTTATAACAAGAAAAGGCTCACAAAGAAAAGTATCAGTGTCTGTGTGTGTATGAGATAAATGGATACATACGTAAATGTGTGCGCGCGGGCGCATATACACAGACATACAGAGCGGGCACTTCTCCTTTCTAACTAGGAAAGAGGGCGAGATATATTATATCCATAGCTTGTTGTTTTGCTAAGATGTTAAGAAAAAAAGAACAGCACGAAAAAATAGCATAAGATTAAAATCACCTATAGGCTGGCTTCTTCTTTGCAATGGGAAAGAGAACGCTAGTGCGCCGAAGGGGTCGAGGAGGCAAACAATTTCGAGCAATCACTGTTGGAAAGATTGCGCCAGCCAAATACCCTAATTTCAAGCTAGATGCGCATCATAGTGGTGAAGTAATTGACATTATTCATGAAAGGGGGCGCAACGCTCCTCTTGCAAAAATACAGTTTGACGATGGAAGGTATTCGTATGTCCCAGCGCCTGATGGCACAATTGTTGGAAGCACAATTGAAGTTGGCATGAGCACAGCCGCAAGAGCAGGAAATATCCTCTCCCTAGAATCTATTCCAGATGGCACTGTCGTGTGCAACATTGAAAAGAACACCGGCGACGGGGGCAAGCTGATGAAGGCAGCCGGTTCATCCGCTGTAGTATTTGCTCATGGGACGGAAGGCGTGACCATTAAATTTCCGTCTGGTAAGTTTCTAACGCTCAACCAAAAGTGTAAAGCGATGGTCGGAACAGTTGCTGGCGGAGGGCATAAGGAAAAGCCATTCTTGAAGGCAGGCACCCGTGCTAAATACATGCAAGCCCATGGCAGGCTTTACCCAACAGTTAGAGGCATCGCACAAGCTGCAGTATACCACCCACACGGAGGTGGAAGACACCAGCACATCGGCCGCCAGTCATCAGTAGGCAGGACAACTCCGCCGGGACGCAAAGTAGGCAATATCTCTCCGAGAAAGACAGGCAGAGGTAGAATCAAGGATATTCATCAGCAGCAGCGGCGGCGGTAGTAAAGTAGGTCTGAGACCCTTCCTCACTTTTTTCCTTTTGTGGAAAGAAGAGTATATACGCGTAAAGGCTATATTCTAATTCATGGTTTAGCATTTGTATATATATATGAAAGCGGAACACTTTTCAAAGAACGTATTGGCACTTGATCCTCTTATAAGATTTGCAGGGGTAATGGAAAAATCCGGCCACCTGTATGCAGGAAGCCAGAGAGAAGGGATTGAAGAGCACTTAAAGGGCAGAAATTCTGAGATCAGTTACGCTCAGTCTGCATACATTGTCGACTTAAGGAAGATGTTCATATCAGAACTTGGCAAGCTCAAGACAGTTGCATACATGTACGACAAGGTTAACCTAATCAATTTTCCAGTCAAGGATCATTTGCTTGTGATATCTGCAGAGGGTGCAGCAAAGGTCGATGACCTGTGTGAAAAGGTATTGAAATATATTGCATCTGTAGAAAACGAACTCTCACTTTATCCACCCAGCAATATTGTGAATCCGGAAAAGAGAGAGGTGGTGCGGAATCTTCACGAATCTGGGATTTCAGAAGACATGATAGCAGATCAGCTTGATCTTGATATCCACACAGTGGAGATGCTCATCGGGGAGATCAAGTAAAAACTGCTTGCACTCTCCATTTGAGCTGGCCAAGTGATTTTTTCATAGGTAATATATAGAGCTATATAGTTATATGCTGTTGCTGCTGTTGCTGCTGCCAGTATAGGCTACCGTGGACGTTTGTATGCAATGTCATGCATGATACTGGGCGATCTTTAAGGATTATTATAGGTGCTATCAGAAAGAGTGTAATAACATTCTTGGGATTCTGATTGTATATGTATATGTATATATATATATATATCGCCGATCCTCTAGGGTCCTGTTTCTATCATAATATATTACGTATTTTCTTTTGAGATCCCTTTAATTCCATACATATGTGTCCGTCGGCTGCTTTAGGCGCACATTTCATTACCTCCTTTTCATTATGGTTGCTGTTTTTGGGCATTTCAGTGTTGTCTGCCCTTCCTGCTGTGGCCAGCTGGAGTGTGTTCTATAAGACTGTCAGATGATAGAAAAATTACCTAGTATAAGGCATTTTATTAATATTCCCAATTGATATAGCAGGAAAAACTAGCGATGCTGTTATAAGTTAGTGATTAGTATGCCTGATCCTAGTATGAATAATATTGCCGTATCAAGTAAGCAGATACTTCTAATAGCAACAACATTATCAGCTCTTATGCTGGCAGCACCATCATTGCAATCATTGTTTCTAACAACAGCATTTGCACAGGAAGAAGATGAAGACATGCCTGACACCGAAGCGGAAGAAACAGCAGCTACTGAAGAAGAAGAAGGTCCATTTGATCTCAATTCATTCTTAACAGAACTAAATGAAGATGTACAACTGAATGTAGCTTCTTCTGATAGCGAAGATGAAGATACACAATCAAATATAGATTCTGATAGTAATGAACAGACTGAGGAAGTCGAGGAAGATGACTTGGTGACTGTTGAACCTATAATCCAAACTACAGTACAGCCTGACCTAAATGTTAATACAAACACCCACGTGGTAACCGACGAAGATGATTGCCAAGATGCAAGCGATGATGTAGATCAAGCAAATGTGCAAACTTCAGACAGTACAGGCCGTATTGAAGGCGAGGTAGGCGAAGGCAGTGTGCATGTTAGTCCAATAGTGCAAACTTCAGAAAAAGTTGCCTTGAATGCTAATGTAGACACCGATGTGGTAGTCGCAGACTGCGGTGACAACTTAGATGCAAGCGATGAGCAAGCTCAAGCAAATCTGCAAACTGAAGACCAAGAAGCCAGCAGGGATCTCGAGGTAGACGATGACAGTACTGTCATCATTCCAACCATCCAAAACGCAGGGATATTTGGCCTAAATATTGCTGTAAACAATGACGTAATTAGACCAGTGTTTTAGGCTCAATAAGCTACTAACTAGCTAGTCCTGAACGCGCTCTGTGGTGTGTGTATTGATAAATTTTTTCGCCACACCACCGAACTAAAATTTTTTATAAAGAATATTTATTCATATCAGAATCGTGCTCTCAAGTTTCTTTTTGCTGTCTAGGTGTCAAATTCCTGCTTGACCTTTGGCTATGCCCATTCTTAGGTATTCTTTTGGCGCTTGCGAGTCTGCCATAACGGACTTAAAAGAAAAAATGCAACCTTTGAACCAGAAAATCGCCTTCAGTATCGACGATAGCAACAATATAATGAAGCAGCAGGAAAGGCGGGTTCAGCCAGCCACTTATCTATAGTAAATATGCACAGAGGCCCTACTGCCGGAAAGTCAATTTGGAGACAATAATGCATTACCTGATGATGTCTTGCCGTCTATGATAAATATATAGCCCTCTGTCGGCAACTGCTAAAGCGGAGACGCTATCCAATATTCTTTAAACTAAAAAGTGAAAATATAAATGTGTATAAAAATTAATGCTTGTTAGTACCATAATCATATATACCCATCATCATCTTTCCGCCATTTTTTCTATTCATGAGGTCAAGTAGGTCAAGATGTTGGTAAATGTTGGTTCTGCCTATCCGGATAATGTCAAATGATAATGTAATAGAATAAGCGGTACAAACATGTATTACCAAAGAATACAAAAGACCTACTTGCGGCAGCTTTGGCCAAGAAAAGGAAATAGCCTTGCTTGTTAGCAAGCAGGAACGAGAGGGCTATTGTTCTTGTAGCATATCATAGGGTTCTTGGCCTCGTTGCCGCTATCAATAAGCTTAGCAGGACGAAAAAAATGCCAAATGACGACTGTGGCTGTGTTGTTCTCTTCTCTCTTGAAGGATAAGCAAGCCTATTGAGAAGAGCTGAGATATATAGATACATATATACATACAAATAGTTGGTTTCGTTTCGCCAACTACTAACCTCATTATCTTTGCAAGGAGCCTGTCTGCATCAGCAAGAACTGCTAAAGCGCTTCTGCTAAATATCTATCTCTTTTTTTAAACCACCTAGTTTCTAAAACCATGCATGCACAAAGAGAGAGAGGTAGTTATATGACCATTGTAAATTAAAAATTATATAAGAAGCAGCGAGTCAAGCACTACGTCAAAGTTGGCTCTTGTGTGGAAATGCTTGTAAGTTCTGAGCGCTTGGATTACTTTTTCCCTGTCGGTATTGCCCAAGATCTTTTTTACCTTATTTGCAACTATGCCATAGAGGAATATCGACTGTGCGGCGGCAGTTACATTGCATGTTTTTCTTGTGATGCTGGCACTTTCAAAGTCAATCATATGGGGCCTATCAGAAACTATGATGATATGTCGTGCAGGCCTGCTGAGCTCGCCATGGTCGAGGCCCGCTATATCAAGGCTGAAGCATTGCTCAAGAATATTCCTAGCTACCCCGCACATCTTATTTTTTGCAGGGGTAGTAGTGGCTACCCACTCTACAATAATTTGGCCCAGGACATACTCCATTGCAATAAGATTCTTAGTTTGCCCTTCAAGACGCGGGCCCACTCCTACGCTGTTTGCCATTTTGTGAAAATGTGCTTCTTCATCCATTGTTTTTCTGTCTGCGTCTGTTCTTCTTATCTTAAGTGCACAAACTTTGTTCTTTGCTTTTGACTTGACTACAATCCCTACACAGCCCTTGCCGGCGACACGAGCTCTGCTATTTACTATTGTTGTTTTTCCACCCAAAATGATTGATGTTATTCCAAGTGACTCCATCTCTATAATTCGATCGTTGTATTCTTGTTCTGAAAAATGAGGATACGTTATAAGAGGTACGAGCTTAGGCGACCTTATGTCTAGCTCCTCCTCATCTGAAAATGAGACGTTCAGTTGAGACAACCTCACCAATGACCTCCTTTGCCAGCCCTTTTATCATCTTCCTGTCGCTTACGCTATAAACTTGGAGCTTATTTACAATTAGATCTTTTGAAATACCACTTTTTTCACGATGATTGACCAGAAGTGACCTAACGAACTTTCTAGCATCCCTAGCCCTGCGCTCTATAAGCATTGCTATTCTCATTTCCCTGTCAACCCAGATTGCAAGTGGTTGTTTTTTTTTGCCTTTCCTGTTTGAAAGGAAGAAGCTTGTCGTGTCCTTCCTTCTGAAAATTTCAGGTCCTTTCTTTTTGGTGTATGCCGGCAAGGTTATTGATTCAAGCAGGAAAGCAAGGGCAGCAGAGCTTCTTTCGTCTGTGACACAGGAGCTCCGCAGTACTTCAAAATGTGCAAGTTCCAATTGTTTTGCTATTGCGTTTATGCTTCGTTTCAGCTGGCCCCAGATAATATCTGGACTCTTCTTTTTATGGGAAAATTCTACTACAAGCACATTCGGAAGCAGCAGCTTGCTGCTTGCGCTTGCGCTAGCGCGATATTTCTTACCTTCTTCTTTGAAGAAATCAATCGATGGTTTTTCAAGAAATGTCCTAGCAGCTAGAATGAACTTAGCCACACTTTCTGCCGAGATCGCAGTCCCAAGGTTCCTCCTGTTGTCCACTGGATCAATAATTATCACCGGACTCTCGAATACCTTGACATAATCTGAATCATAATCAGAAACCGCTATTATCTGCCTCTCCTGCCAGCCGTCAGCAGCTGAGCTCAAGAGGTTCTCAAATGAGGAGTACTTGAGAACCAGCACTTCTGAGACATAGCCGCTAAACCCTTCTGTTGAAATCTCTGCGCCATAAATGCCTACTGATTTCAAGAACTTTTTCAAGAGCCTAACCTCCCTCCTTTTTTCGTCATCAAAGTGGCTGCTGATATATCGCGTATGGAAAGGCGACCTATCTGCCGCGCTCTGCCACTTTCCCTGCTGGACATCATAGCAGGGAACAACATTAACTCTGACCTTATTCACAAATACTTCGACATAAGGATGATCTGAATATCGAAGCTTAGGACCGTATTTTTTGAGTGCCTCGCTGCCAATCTTCCTACCCAACTCTTCGAATTTCTGGATGCCAACTGACGGCTTGATCTTGACGAAAATATCAATGTCAGCATGATGGGGAAGCCAGGTGCCCTTGGCAAAAGAGCCGCCGAATACTACATCGACGACGTCATCTAGCCGTGCAACATAGCCGTCTACAAGCGCCTTTGTCTCTTCTGCTACTTTACTGATCTTGCGTTCTTCAATATGTGTGGGTTCACAAAGAGGAAGTACTTTTGAGATTAACGTGAGAGGGTCTGATGACATATGCTGTAGATTCATTTCTTAGCTTCTACAGTATAAACATTCGAGTATATGGGGCCTGATGGCGTAAGCTCACTTTTCTTGAGGTGCACTTTATCTATAACGTCTGATCCAAATGTTGTACCATGATATTTTGAAGAAATTTCCGTCACCCTGAGTGGTCTACCCTTGGCCCGAAGGAATGTCATATGGGGAGAAAAAGGCTTGTCCGCCCTAAAGCCAAGCTCGGACATCTTTGCCACTACATCATTTGCAAGGGCAGTTAATCTTTGAACTCCCTCTGAGTCAACACCTACCCATACTACCCGAGCATATGCCGGGCTGGGAAAGGCGCCAATTCTGGTGTACGTGATCGTAAATGGTTCAAATTGAAATCCTGCCAACATTTCTTTAATTCTATCAACATCATGATCACTTATTTCTCCAAGAAAAATCACTGTAAAATGAAAATTGTGAGGCTCGACAGGCTTGACATTTCTAGGATTCCATTCAGCTGCTGCAGATAATATTTCATTTTGCAGTTTAACTATTGCAACACTTGATGATACATCTACTGCAATAAAGGCTCGCATTACCAACCAATCATCGCAAGCACTTGCATTTACATATCATGTTCTTTCTTCTGATGCTCGCCTAGCTTGTCTAAAC
>CAYWRR010000062.1:0-10062 GCA_964460425.1 uncultured Nitrososphaera sp. | reverse complement strand
GCTAATTAAGCATTAGATAACAAACTTCAAGGAGATATACAAGAATAAAAATTTTATAATTTTTAAATTATTATATATATTTCACAATATACTTCTAGTATCTTTTTATAATACTGTCATAATCCCCTTGACATTATCTTCTCCTGTATTCGTCACCACAATCACCTATTCTATCAAATAGGTCGCTTGACTTATTGCTTACTTCTTCTATGCTATTAGTATCGTCTTTGTCCAACCTAAAATCAAACACACGTGCATTATCGCCTCTGTGGTCGGCTATTCCAAGCCTCGCTCCAATGATTACACCTGCCACTGCAGGCCTATCAAGAATATAGCGTGTTGCAACATTTGCAATGCTCACACCGTGCTTTTGCGCTATTTGATGCAAGGTATACAACAACTCTTGAAATAATTTCCAGCCGCCCCATTCATCTATCATGCGCTTGTATTTGCGCAGACTCGCTGTATCAAGCTCGTATGAAGATGGTTCTGGTTTGCCAAGGTAGCGCTTAGACATTAGGCCGCCGCATACTGTGCCGTAGGCAAGCAGGCTGATGTTATTGTCGCGACAAAAACGCATCATCTCGACCTCAGGCCTTCGATCAACAATGGAGTATTGAACTTGATTTGATACTATTTTCTTCAGGCCGGCGTCCTTCACCATTATCTGCATGTGCTCAGTGTCAAAATTGGTGAGACCTACATTCTTGATGATCTTAGCTTCATCGCGTAGATCAGATAGGTACTTGATGGCATCAATGTAATATGGGCTATTGTAATCCCACCAGTGAAACTGCACTAGATCAAGAGAGCTGACTCCCATACGCTTGAGCGATCTTTCAACACTTGTCTGTGCGATCTCCTGGATGATCCTCTTGGGTTCAGGCACCCATTTTGTCAATGCCTGAACATTTTGCCGCTCCTGCTCTGGCATGCTGTGCCTAAAAGCCCCAATAAAGTCCTCTGCAGGACCATATATATCAGCAAGGTCCCAAGTGGTAAACCCTGCATTGTGATAATTGATCATTTCTTCTACCGCAACTTTTGGGTCTATTGGCCCGTGTCCGCCTGCAACCTGCCACATACCATTAAGAATCCTACATATCTTTAGATCTGGTGCCAGCCGGTAGTGCTCCATGCGGGATATATGTCAATTCTATTTCCTGCCATAAATTTTAATCCTGTAGCATCATCCCATTGTTCATACCCTAATTTACCAGTTTTGTTACAAGCTAACTCAAACATCTAAATGTTGACAAGCTCACTGTTCAAAGATTATCAAATGATACTACGCAATACAAGAGATAGATCCTGCAAAAAATCATACAGAGACACGTGCGGACAATGATAACAACAATAAAGATAAACTAAATGGGATAGAACACTCCCCTGTGGCGCAACTATGAGGGTTACAGGTACCATAACAATAGCATATACACCAGGGTCAAAAAACAAAGGCTGAAAAACAGGAGGGGCGGGCAAACTGAAAGGCACTAACCTGCAGTCAACCATACAGTCATTGGATGGCTGGAGAACTGCAGTTAGTTGCAATACCATATTATTACCAAAACTCTTTAGGCGATGTGAACGAGAATATTCTGTATGCGCGTATGGTCGGCGGCCTGACTCTTGGCCTTGCTCCTCTACTTACTTTTGGCGTAACCTTTCTATTGCAAGATGACTTTTTCTTAGTAGTGACATCAATAGCATGATGTCCTTTGTTGTAGGCACACTTTTTGCCAGAAGCTTCTTTGCTGCTGCTTCTAGCAACGGCTTTTTATGTAGATCATAATTGCCGGCGTCTGCCAACTTGCTTACATATTGGAGCAAAAGATCTATATCCTTCTGCGAAGCAAGTTCAATTCTCTTTTTGTTCTTTTTTACTGGCAATTCTGATGATTGTAGCTTAGAAATTTCATACAGCAATATCGCAAGTGCATGGGCTACATTCATTGTCCTGTAATTTGTCTTTGTATCAATGGTGACGACAAGGTTACACAACTCCAACTCTTCATTGTTAAGGCCCGATGATTCTCTCCCAAGCAAGATGCAAAAGTCCATGGTGCTTGAGTCATGTATTATCTTGGCTAGCTGCTCTGCATTTATTGACTCTCGCAGAATGTTGAGTCTGCTAGTAGCCTGAATTGCAGTCGCTCCTATGAGTATATCAAATTTCTTTCTCAACTGGTTCAATGTCACAGTCTTGGCAGCTATTAGGATATCATTGCCATGAGTCGAATACTTTGCTGCCTCTGCCTTGTCAAAATGGGGCCTGACAAAATACAAGCTTTTGAGGCCAAAATTTTTCATCAGCCTAGCAATATGACCCACGTTAATGGGGTACTGTGGCTCGATCAGGGTCACTGCAACTGCCATATGTTTGTAGACGTCTGTAAAAAGACTACTGGAATTATTATAGTCTGCTATAGATAATACCTATCAAACGTCGTATTCGTAAAATGCTCTGAGCGCAACTTGTACCTTATCTACAGGAACCTCGAAATACTCAAAGGCATCTTTGTGCGAAGCGATCTGCAGATTGGAGTTTGAGTTAGCCTTAAGGTATGTGTCTGATGTTTCCTCTAGAAGCGCTTTTGCATGTTTGCTCCACTGCACTAAGTCATCTTGCCGCATATTTTTCATCAGAAGCATCGGCACAAGCTTTGCAAATGCTGCTATGATAGCCACACGATATTTCTGCAGTTCCATCTTTGACTGATTAGAGTCGGGAAGCGAAGGAACTAGTGAGCAAATTAGGAACTGGTATTCATCAAGGTTCTTTGCGGCGGTTGCGACATCACCTACAGCAGGCACACTCTTTTTAGCATACCGAGCATCAATTGACGCTGGACCAAATATTCCATGCGCACCTTTAATGGTCAGATCAGAAGTAGTTATTCCGTCACCTAGCAGCAGTTTGCTGCAGCTAGAACTGCTAAGCTGATGCGATATTATTGAGTCAAGCAATGACGGCAATCCTTCCTTTATGAAAAAAGCTATCTGTTAAAAATTATGTGATCAAGAAAAATAAGTTTAAAAGATGTGTGAATGCTGGCAAATTTGTTCATGACATATCCATAAGAATTCTGTTAACTTTGGACTATTTTAATAAAAATTGCCTCTTGATTTATATATTTCCAAAATATTGACAGACATGAACTCTTTTATACAATTAATACCATAGAAGGGTAAGGATAAGTAGTGAAAAGAGTCTATGGCTAGGCTGTAGCGCTTGGCGGACAAAGCTGCATCATACGAAAGAATTGCAACTTTTACGGCATAGGCTGTAGCAAGGTAGTTGATGCAGTATCGCCAAGCGCCCTAACTTATCTTACGGTTCTGATTTACTAAACTTTTTTCTGTAGATAAAACTGAAATTACTGGAGTATACAATACCATCAGATCAATTAAGAATTATGCTTGCATGCCTTTACCAATGTACGGCAAATTTTTAGTCGCCATAATAATAGTAGTAATTGCTTTTGCTGCTGCTGCTACAATTGCTGGTACTACTACCACAGTAGTTGGGCAGAACCGGACCATTAATTTAACGGAATTGTTCACCTCAGATACCAATAATGATACTAATGATACTACTACTGCGACGACACTTGAAAACATAACTGCTGCTAATAATAATAATATGAATACTACTAGCGCTACTATTGCTGCTAATGTGACCGCTTCTAATAACATGACGATTGAGGATGCAAAGGAGCTATACCTGTCGGTCTGGAACCAGACAGAGTTTAACGCCACCTTTAGCACTTTTGTCGAACCCTTCTCTGCTGCTGGCTATGGCGTATACGAAGAGCGAAGCAATATCTTTGTGCCAGGCGAAACAATCGTACTCTATGTAGAGCCGGTGGGCTTTGCGCATGAGCAGGTTATAGACGGAGGAGGAGGTGACAGCAATAATAGCACAATGCTTTACCTGATGAACATGACAGCTGATTATGAAATAGCTGCTGCAAACGGTACTGAGCTTGAGCTTCGGCGGATAGAGGATGTACAGGACTTGAGAAACATCACTTCTCATAGACCCAATACCGAGATGTTCTTGACGCTTACGCTTACACCTGAAGTTCAGCCATTACCTATAGGTAACTATGTCATAACATATTATGTCACTGATGAGATATCAGGTGAAAGCTTCCAGCTAGAAAAAGACATTACAATAGCAGAGAGAGAGTAGTACCACCTAGCCTTCTATATTATCATGGCGCATAGTCCATTATGTAGTTTGGCTGGCCGAAAGTAGCATTGACCCTTACTGACACATCGACCCAGTAGGAAAATGACGATGGGCTGCCGATATAAAAGTCCTCTATAGGAAACTCAACTTTGTCCTCTGGCATGTCGGGTATACTAGTAGGTGGGATGATGAACCTTCCGACAGTCCTATCAAATACTGCGAAATACCACCCTTGCATAGTAGTAGAGTTGCCATCGCCGAAAGCAGAATTTTGAAATCGAATCATATATTGTTGCTCTCTATTCGTTATTGGACTAGTGGTTACAATATGCCACCTATACTGTGTTTCATACATGTCATTGTCATTTGGATTTCCTGCAAGCGCTACTGTGAAAAAGAATACATCTCCTCGCTTTTGCACATTGGCTCCCAAGATGTCGTGGTAGTCTCTTACCTCGGGGATCTCCTCTGTCCCAACCTGCTGGTATACAGGCGTCACATCACCTTGTGCATCTTCTATACTGCTGTCAGCATTGTTATAGATCCCAACAGTTTGCCTCCCGCCTATCTTTATCTCAGGCCCCAAGCCAGAAAGCCCAATTGAAAGTGGGATGAATGTTGAGACTACAACTGCAATAACCAGAACAGATGATGCCTTGGGCACATAAAAAATCACACAGAGGTTGTATTTCGGCATTTTGCCAATAGATTTAAGCACAGTTGAAGATTGGATATACGCAGAATATATGCCTGCAAGCAAATTTTCGTACTTTGTCGAGATGTGTTGGAGGGTTCGCCAAACTGCAAGCAAAAATGTCAAAGGTGTATGCCATAGTAGAATACGTAATCAAGCTGAAAGACCAGGGTAGCGTAGGCTGCATATAGCTTACAGCATATGTGCTTCTTATGTCTGATGCCATCTTTCAAGGGTCAGGTCTTACACCCAATGTAGATTTTAATACTATAATGCGGTCGCTTTCAGAAATTGCACGTCTGAATTGATAAGAGATACAAAAGATCTACTTAAAGTACGTAAGGGCGTTCTTGCGGAATATGTAGTTTCCAAGATGCAGCAAAGTCGACTTGTAGCCCAGCAGCTGTTGCTGCCAGATCTGCATCACTAGCTAAGAAAAATTACTGCGCAGTTTTGGCTCGGATGAGGAAGAGTTTCAGAAGGATTCATACAAAGTATGACAGGTTGGCGTCAACGTACCTTGGTTTCCTGCAGTTAGGATACATTATAATATTGATGGAGAGAGTTTTCCAGATGGCTTCTTATATGAAAACACATATTTGTACAGAAAAAACAGCAATTAGAAGTGATATCTTCTACTGAACTGCCCTATACACACATCAGTCATGTAACATATAAAGAAGTAGTATTAGCAGCATCTGCATTTTAGGTCAATTTTTGCGTACTTGCATGCACTTGTGATTTTCCTATGTTATTGTCTGTGTCTCTCTGTCTAGTATGCTATGTTCCTATATAATTTGCGTAGTACTAAGGAATAAAAGATCAATAGTGTAATTTTACATTCACTACATTGTTAAAGGCGATCATTCCTACTGCCGCAGTTGCAGTTGCTCTGGTAGTATATTTCTCACTCTCGCTTTATGTTTTCCCTCAGTTGTACCAATCAATAGAGGTCCGAAGACCTCAAGCGATTGTGACGGATGTGAGCTTATCTGCACCTGACATTGCTCTAGGTCAGGCACTTACTATCGCTGTTACTGGGACAAATAATGGCGAGGATGCCGACATGCAGATCATCTCTATAGGATTTCCAAACCTTACGACCACTGACAACATCAAGATACTGAAATATGATTTTGATCATATGCCGATATTGATAGAACCCGGCGAGCTCTTGAGCTCTGAATATTCCGGTACAGACTCTTCTGTATTGGCGCAATATGCTTCAATTGAAGCTTTCAGCAGGCCATGGGAAGCAGGCAAGACCTACACTGCAGATATAGGAGTCACACCTAGAAGTGAGGGAAAGTTTGTGGTTTTTATCAAGTCTGTCGCGCTGCCCCATACTTGGGAACAAGCGCATTACCCACAGGATGGCATCCTTGATCTACAGAAAGAATTTGTTGAAACATATTCAGTGCAAGTGACAAAGCCTTAATTATTGAATCTGCTAAAAATGAGTATTGAACTATTTCCGATATCAAGAGTACCTTGAAGTGTGTGGTCTCGGCCGCAAGCTCTTTGCAGGCTATGTGCTTGTAAGCCTTGGCATGCTGTTAGCTGCTGCAGGCGGCAGTTGGGATATCACCAACCACTTGCTAAACAAGCCTGAAACTTTCTTTGCGCCTCCTCATGCTGTTCTCTACTCTGGTGCGGCTTCTGCAGTTGTAGGTACAGTTCTGGTATTCTCCGCTTCAAAATCTGGTGCTGCTGGCAGGATGATTTGGCCGGTGAAGCTGGTTATAGCCGGTGTAGTGATGCTGATAAGCGCTGCACCAGTGGACTTTGGATGGCACTCAGCATTTGGGCTTGACGGCCTATTAAGTCCACCCCATTTTGTGCTTGTAAGTGGCATGGTAGTGGGTAGTACTGGCGCGCTTGCAGGCTTAGTTCAAAGTACTAAAAGGTTGCCTTCTGTCCTGATTATTATTGCAATATTGCCAATATGGCTTGCGGCATCAGGCATGATTGATATGTTTTCTCTGCCGTTCTCAGAGACGGAATACTTTAACTTTAATCCTCACCCAACTCTTGGAGCAGTTGTTGCTACGCTTGCCTTCCCATTTCTGATATCTGCCTGTCTAATAGGCTCATCTACCCTTGCAGGCAAGCGGTTTGGTGTGCTCTCTATGGCTGGTGCTGCTTTCATTATAATAGGCGTATTGACTTCAATTATTCCAAACAGCTCGCTTATCCTTACTGTCCCATTCTACATGTCAAGCATCATCCCAATCGTGGCTGCAGATGCGCTGCTTGCATTTTCCAGATCAAGGTTTTCACTGTACACTGCAGGCATAATCGTCAGCCTTGCGTTCTTTACGCTGTACTATCCACTGATTACGTACACATACAATGAAGTATTTGAGAGCAAGGTTGTCTGGCCAAGCATGATTGCGCAGATATACTTCGAGATGATACAAGATATGTTTCCCCTTGTAGCTATTCCGACAGCTGCAATGGGGATTCTGGGAGCCTTATTAATCGACAGAGTCGCTAGAAGTAAAAATACTATAACAACATACAACAACTGGTATAATAATACGACCAGCAGATCTTGAGATAACAGCAGTAGTAGTCATCATCATCATTTCAAATGAGGTCTGGCACTACGCTCCACTAATCTATCCTAAGCCATAAGCTGCAGAGCACTACTTTATGCACTTGTCATGCATCTCTTATATACACATCATATGCTTCAACTAATGTCAAATACCATCTCTATTGAGCAGCCAAGGTCTTTTATAGTAAAATAAAAAATATACCATCACTTCATGACTTTGATATCCCAAGTATAAGATGAAAAGATAAATGCTGGAGTGCTGTGTCTTGTTACTGATTGCAGAATCAAGACGTGCCATATAGAATCCTGCAAAAAAGCAATTGTACAGCCACCTTTTACCTGAAAGACTGCATAACAGGATTGAAGGAAAACGTCAAACACAAATCAGCTGACGTGGTTGTCACGTCGCCTCCTTATAACATCGGCACCGACTATAGCTCGTACAAGGATGAGCTCCCCCGTGAGAAATACCTGACATGGATACAAGAGGTAGGCATTGCAATCAAGCAGGCTCTTACAGATGACGGCTCTTTTTTCCTAAACATAGGAAACAAGCCAAAGGACCCTTGGATAGCATGGGATGTAGCATATGTTCTGAGAAAGTACTTTGTTTTGCAAAATGTAATCCACTGGGTCAAATCGATAGCAATAAACAAGGCTCAAGTCGGTAGTTACCCAAACATTTCTGGCGACATTGCAGTCGGCCACTTCAAGCCGATATTGAGTAAGAGGTTTCTCAATGACTGTCATGAATATATCTTTCACTTTACAAAGTATGGCGATGTGCACCTCGACAAGTTGGCTGTAGGGGTATCATACCAGGATAAGACAAATATTGACCGCTGGAAGGCAGCCAACAAGGAGGACAGACGGGACAGAGGCAACATTTGGTTCATGCCTTATCAAACTATACAAAGTAGAAGTAAGCAGCGTCCACACCCAGCAACATTTCCTGTCAAGCTCCCAGATATGTGCATCAGGTTGCATGGCAGCACAAAATTGGTGATCGACCCATTCATTGGCATAGGTTCTACTGCAGTTGCGGCAATGCGCCTTGGGATCTCATTTGTGGGATTTGAGATTGATAAAGAATATCTTGACGCTGCAATAGATAGAATCACACAGGTATAATTAAATAAACTGCCACCATGTACATCTCAAAGAGTAAAAAGAAGAAGATTTGCAAAAATTTTGCTATTTAGAATTAGAGACATTACACAGCATATATATATATATATATACGCCTTCTTTAGATCTGTTTCTGTTTCAAACTAAATCTAGCTGCTTACCTGTAATGAATCCGGACACTAGTATGGCCCCCCTTTCAGTCTTTGATTTTTGAATGCTTCGATATACCATTCAAATTTGTCTAAGAACTTTGTTATCCTCTTATTGTGCTGTTCTTGAACCAATTTTCCTGTATCATCAAAGGCCTCTCTTACTCTAGATATTGCAAAAGAAGATATTGAAGGGGCTCCAAGTTCTGCAAATATTAGACGCAGATGTTGAGCAGCATTAACTCCACCAAAACCTCCTGCTGAATATGAAACAATAGCTGAAGGTTTGAAAAAGTATTCTTCCAAGAAATAGTCTAAAGTATTTTTCATTGCTGCAGATGTGCTATGATTATATTCAGGGGTCACTGCCAAATACCCCTCTGCATTTTTAATTTTACTCTGAAGATCTCTTAACACGCTTGACGGATTCTCCATTTCCTTATACATTCTGTCGAGCAAGGGCAAATTCAATTCAAGAGGATCTATAAAAAAACCGTATGTCTTCTAGCTGTCAACTTTTCCTCCATCCAACGAGCTACTTTGATACCTTGTCTATCACGTCTAACTGATCCAACAAATAACGCTATCTGAGCCATATTCAGTAATTCATTAAGTCAGTGCACCCAAATATTATAAATGACTCGAATAAAATTTAGCTACATACAACTCTTAAAGTTCTCTTCTTATATATATGGAACATATATGCAGTTCGCCACATCTATCCCGTGACTCAAAGTAGCGAAGAAAGGGTCAACTGATAAAAATGCGATACTAACATCATCCTGCAAACAAATTTGATATGAGCGTGTACTATTGATGAGCAAATGAAAAGGGGAGAAGAAGGAGAAGAGGAGGAAAAAATAGGGAAAATAGATTCGTCACGTACAATGGAGTCTACTATCACATTCACAATGCGAAACTATACACACCTCCTGTGAGTCACCACATACTAATCTATCTCGCAGCGGCTGACACTCAATCCACCAAGGTTGCAGCACAATATTTAGATTGATTCATCACGTACCTAAAACCTGAGAAAGCAGGAGATATACTGATATGCTTTGATAAAGCCGCCCGTACATCATTAATAAACCGCTAGTCGTTGGAGAAAATAGCAGAATACAAAATATCATACTCTGAGGATTATGATAGAGCATTTGAACCAACTAATTTTTGGTGTGCTACATTGATTAAAAATGTATTTAACTCAAAAATAGCCGATCCAAGAAAATTACAGCAGAAAGCCAAGAAAGAAGTGTCAGATGAAATGCTAAAAGAATCCATTCAAGTAAGTACTTCAATTGAGGATTGCACACGATCAATAGAGAATTACTTT
>CAYWRR010000061.1:0-10119 GCA_964460425.1 uncultured Nitrososphaera sp. | reverse complement strand
ATTAGAAGAAATATTTAAAAGTAATAGCTTGATTTAGTATGTTACAAAATGGTGACCTCATTACAGAAAAGAAGACAAATGACGACTTCAATGGTAGTAATAGTTGCAATAGTAGCAGCATTAGGACTAGTAGGAGTAGTAGCATTCACAATAATAGCTACTATTCAACAAGTGGAAGCCATTGGGTGCCCACTGGAAAACATAAAGGAAGTGCCGGCATTTGTAGCTTCAGATGGAAAATGCGAGCAGCCCGATAGAAGACCTCCTGACCTATAGAAAACCTACCCCGATGGGATGATAATAGCTGAGATATATATACTGATACATATACACAAAAACAAACAACTACTTCTCTACCCCTCTTTTTTTCTTACTTTTTTTGCTCTCTCTTCTCATACCAGTTTTGTTATCTTACCGCAGGAACCGTAACAATGTAAAACTATCTACCATCCAACCGCCAAGATCGGAGGAAGAACACGCATTAGCTAAGACGTAAGGAGTGACCAAAGCAAATTTGCTTATTACTTCTTGGAGGGGGGGTGAGATTGTTTTGCTAGGCTTTGCTTTAGTCCCTCCAAGTATCTGAGATTTATTGCATAATCTAGTTCGTCATACAAAGATCTTAGACCATGTTCACTCTCCTTTAATTGGTATTTGCTTAACAGGTCTGCAGCCTTTTGCTAAGCTTCTGGGCTGACATATATCCATAGTACGTGCCTGACTGGTGCGCGCCATCATAACCCCCTGTAGAGGCTATAATCTTGTAAATCATGTTTAGTCCGCTCAATTTGTGCCTAAGTCATTTCTAGCTATTCATTGCCAGTATGCCGTCCGGTTCGAATTTCCCTGTTTCAAGTCGGCATTCATACCTTGCTTTCCTATTATCTATTTATTATTTTTTCATCAAAGTACCTAGTATGGTACTATAAATTTCAATAGTAAGAGGGAATAGTAGCTAAAAACGGGAAAAAGTGAAGTATTCCTTAAAAATTGGAGGAGAATATTGTACTTCAATGTTACATGCAAGCAACAGAAGAAGAACAACAACTGCGATAGTGATAGCAATATCAGTATCATCCCTAGTAGCCTTAGGCCCAATAATTTTCGGCAGTCAAGCAGCTCAAGCACAACGCAATCCACACCTTGGTGTTGTAACCGGTCAGGGCTCAGGACAAATGGTCTGTCCAGATGGGGAGTCTTTCTCTACATCACTCCAAGTGAATGCCGGTCAACGGTCGGACGGAGACTGGGCGGGAAGTTTTGACATTGAAATATCCGGTGTCTTCGCTGATGCAGGAGTGATAACTGACGGCCACGTCACCCCCAGCAGATTCAGTGTTGAAGGAACACAAACTGAAGATGTACTATGTACAGACAATGGTGGCGGCTCAGCTACAGCAGTTACCATTAAAGGAAAATGTGACGACAGTGCAACAATAGAATTTAGTGCAGCGAATGGCCAGAGAGGTACTTTCGTAGGATTTGCTGACTGTGCCAGATTCTCGAACTAGAACAACAACAACAATGCAAGACAAAAATAGGTAAGTAACAAATCAATAAATCCCTTCCTTCCTTCTTTTTTCTTACTTTTCTTCTTCCCTATTAGTTGTGATAAAGGAAAGAAAGCAAAAATATCTCCTCATAACCTCTGGTGTTTAATTTTGCTCAAGATAACCAACTCAAGTACCCCTATTTTGTCTGCATGATTCATAACGATGTAGTGCTGGTGGGGTGATGGTGGGGCAGCAGCCACAGTCACAGCCATAACAGGAGAAGTGCAAGAATTGGCAAGTGACACACCTCTCTCAAGAAGGGAAAAGACATATCTAAAAGTGCCTCTATATATTTTTACATATATATGAATAAGCCAAGAGATATTGCACTAGCTGCAATAGTTGTTGTATTGGCAGTAAGCATGATGGGAGCAACAACATTCGTATTGGACGTATACGCAGACCATGCACACCATGGAGAAATAGATATCTTGTCTTGGAGCGGAGCGGCTATAGACGAAGATTCAGACTCGGCAGAACAATCGTCAGCGGCGGAAGCTGAAGTGGAGACTTCTTTAGCTCTGGATGTGGAGCAAGGTGAGCGTCCATCGATTGACCGCAGTCACTCCATAACATTTGGAGATGGTGAGCACGGCAAGAGACCACCAACATCATCTGGATGAGAATGATGAAAGTGATGACTTTGACCCCACCACATAGTACGAGACACAAGCGGGTTATCTGTCCCAACAACTACAACAAGAACTAGTAGTAGTACTACAACTCTACCGATTGAAAAAGTATCACCACAAGTAGCAACAGTACTGGTGCCAGAAGAAGCTTCTTCTTCTTCGTCCACGGAAGACTCATAAGAATAAGAAGGAGAAGAGCAGCCACAAGGTGGCTACCGGGGTTTTGATGGTAATCCTTTATCTACTTCTTCTTAACAGTCAATAATGATATAGCCTTCTTGGCCAGGCGCCTAGGTAGGTCTCTGTGTGTGTATGCAAGAAAGAGTTCTTCTTTTGTCAGGCCAAATTCGTCCACAACAATATCAACAACCGACAAAGTAATGGAAGGAGGAAGAGGAAGAAGAGGTGGAAAAAACTAACAAACCTACTAGCTAACTCTTTTTACTATTATTTTATCATTAATGCAATATAATACATCAAGTCCCAATATTGTTTATTAGTGATGTAAACTTCCATTACTATCGCATTTGCTCATTAATCATGCTGTTGCAGAGATGCTTCACCATGCCTTGGACTCAGGGGTGACGAAAAGTGAAGCATATCAGTTGATGTCAGAATGTCCGACTGATATGCTGTTGATGGCCGCAGGCAGGATAAGGGACATGTCAAGACCTTACATAATCACGTATTCAAGAAAGGTATTCATTAATCTTGTAAATCTCTGCCGTGACACATGCACTTACTGCACCTACAAAAAGGAACCCGGTGACCCAATGCTTTTGATGCTGAACCCTCGTCAGGTTCTTACGATAGCAGAGGCTGGCAAAAAATTTCGCTGTACAGAAGCGTTGTTTGTAACGGGCGAGCGACCGGAGCAAAAATACGAGCAAGCAAGAACTTGGCTTCATTCTCTTGGCTATTCATCAACTGTTGAATACATCTACTGCATGAGTGAGCTTGTTCTTGAAAAAACGGGATTGCTTCCGCACACAAATGCTGGCAGCCTAACCAAAAAGGAAATGTCCATGCTGCAAGATACCAACGTAAGCCTTGGAGTGATGCTTGAAACATCAAGCGAGCGGCTGATGGAAAAAAGCATGCCCCATGAAGGAGCACCAAGTAAGAACCCAAAGGTAAGGGTGAAGACGCTTGAGAGTGCCGGCGAGCTCCGGATCCCTATCACTACTGGTCTGCTGGTAGGCATAGGTGAAACACAAGAAGATCTGATCGATTCACTGTTTATGATAAGGCAATTGCATGAAAAGTATGGTCATATACAGGAAGTTATAATGCAGAACTTTGCTCCTAAGCCGGAGACCGGTATGGCGAAGTTTCCACCAGCATCACCTGAGTATTTTCTTAGATCAGTTGCTATGGCAAGGATCGCGATGCCAGGCATGAATATCCAAGTACCGCCAAACCTCAACCCTGATACCTTTGGCCGCTACATATCCGCCGGCATAAACGACTGGGGTGGCATATCACCAGTTACAATTGATCATGTTAACCCAGAGTTTCCTTGGCCTTCTATAGGGCTAGTAAGAAAGGTAACTGAAAGCAAGGGCCGCAGGCTCAGAGCACGCCTTCCAATCTATCCTGAATTCCTCAAAGGTGGATTTATTACATCGGAGCGGCTGCAAAAGTATGCAATCTTGGTTGCTGACAGCTCGGGATTAGTAAAGGAGGATTATTATTATGTCAATGATTGATTCACTATTTAAAAATGCCGACCCCATAGTGGCGTCAACCCTTGACAAGGCGCTGAGCACTAAGGATATATCAGTAGATGAGGCAGTAAAACTCTTTGATTCTACTGGCCTTGAACTGAACCTTTCAGTAATGGTGGCAGATGAACTCCGCAAAAGGACTGTGGGTGATTATGCAACGTACGTGGTCAACAGGAACATCAACTTTACAAACGTCTGCATCAAGCAATGTGGCTTTTGTGCGTTTAGTAGAGACTTTCGCGAAGAGGAAGGCTATTTTCTTCCTACTGAGGAGATTGTGAAAAGGGCGCAGGAAGCTGCAAGCGTTGGCGCAACGGAGGTGTGTATACAGGCTGGCCTGCCACCCAAGATGGATGGGCACATCTACATAGACATCTGCAAGGCAGTTAAGAAAGAACTGCCCGACATACACATCCACGCGTTTTCTCCTGAAGAAGTGGCATATGGAGCAGTAAGATCTGAAACGCCTGTGCAGGAATACCTCAAAATGCTAAAAGAGGCCGGCATTGGGAGCTTACCGGGTACTGCAGCAGAGATTCTCGACCAGAGTCTCCGGGATATGATATCGCCAGGCAGGATTTCAGTGAAAGACTGGATTGCAGTCATCAAGCAAGCTCATGCTCTGGGAATACCTACTACTTCAACAATAATGTACGGCCACATTGAAACATCGCGCCATAAGGCAGAGCACATTGACCTTTTACGTAACATCCAAAAGGAGACGCATGGTTTTACAGAATTTGTCCCGCTCAGCTTTGTACACACTGAAGCTCCGATGTATAACCGCAAGACTGTTCCTAGAATCAGACCGGGGGCAGATGGCAACGAGGTAGTCAAGATGCACGCTGTGGCAAGGATAATGCTGAACAATCATATTCCTAACATACAAGTCTCATGGGTTAAGGAAGGGGCGAGGATGTCACAGCTGTTGCTTGCAGCTGGCGTAAACGACTTTGGCGGCACTCTGATTAATGAGAGTATATCTACAGCTGCAGGTGCGCCGCATGGGCAGCTGATGAGACCAAAAGAGATCCGGCAGTTGATAAGAGCTGCTGGCAGGGTACCGGTACAACGCTCTACTGCATATCATGCACTGAAGGTGTTTGTTGATGAAAATGAGGATCAGGACTCATCACTTGACAGCATCGACAGTTCACAGTTTGGGTCGTACCACCAGTTGATCAAGCTAGACAAATTCAGGTACAAGGATGCCAAAGGCAATGGTAATATTTTTGAGGGAGGCAGGTAGGCAGTAAAGATCGCTACTGTCTATAAATTCTAAAACGTTGAAATTATTGGTTCTGTTGATTCTTACGCCATTTAAATCAGTTGTTGTTGTTGCTGGTTATTCAGTTATAGTAGTAGCCATGCTCGATATTTAGATTATTTCTGTGATTGTCTATAATTAGTGCCACTATGAGCCGCTTTTTATAGCGGAAGTTAGATCATCCTGGTTAGTAGGTTGAGGAGAATTCTATAAGTCTTAGCCTGCCTTGGATGTGTGGCCATTGTCTGTTACAGTATTCCAAAATAATGTACTGGATAGAGCGTGTATATAGGGTGTATATATAGAGTATTTTTTACTGCCTATCCACAAATCACGAATGTCAAAGGACTTTTTTCTTCTGTTAACCAGTACGTGCTGTACCTCTTCTATCTCATCTGCCAGTGTAGCGAATATGATGATAGCAGGGCATCCATCGAATTATCATATGGCTGCACAGGAGATGCGCCAGTAAATTGGACACCTGAAAATACGAACAGTCCTGCAAGTAGGACTGTAAGCGCTGAAACTGAAAGCATCATGCCCCTGTATCTGATTGCAGAATAAGAGTACCTTATCATCAAAAATGATGCCGCAATTGTAGCTGCACTTGCTATCGATGCTATGACGCCTACATTTAGAAAGAAGGCCTGCCAGTCTGTAAGTAGACCTGCAGCAGCAAATGCGGTGGCTGTCAGCACTATACCCAAAAACACATAGTGGCGTACACCTAAGTAGCGTGGCCGGCTGATGGTTTCTTCTGATGTGCCAGAATCTTCTGGCTGCACCTGCTCTTCTGTTCTCTTAGGCGGAACTGCGTCTGCATATTTCGGATCGACTTCACGCAAAAGTTGCAGACCTTCTTCTGTGATCCTGTAGTATTTCGAGTACTTAGTGACATAGTTGCCCATGCGCTCAAGATGGTAGTAGATAGACCCGGTAGAAAGTCCCGTAGAAAGCTTGATGTCTGAAAAACCAGCTACACCATTTTTATCTGCTATGGCCTTGAGAATCTTTATTCTAGTCCTTCTTGCACGTAGCTGGGTCTCTCCTGTCAACATCTAGTGATAGCCAGTAAAATTTTTTATTAATTTCGAAATGGGGTAATAGAAGATAATAATAGAATATTATCCTAAGTTAATTGTTAAATCTAATCGTTGTATATGTAAATTGCTCCTTGTTGATTCGTTATGGCTGGCTAGCCTGTTGTGTGCTTTTATTATTGCTGTCCAGTCCAGTATCTGTGCTCAATGAGCCAAAGACAGAATACTCAGAAGCCCAGAGGGCTGAACAGACAGCAGTATTTCTGAAGGGCTGCTGGGATATCTTCGAAAGCCAATCAGATATGCTGATAGCCACATCTTCAATACCTGCAGAGGACGTTGCTGCTTCTGATGAGTGGTGGAATGCAAAATGTGCTGAATCAAGCACAGTTGCTTTCATGCTAGTTAAAAATATGGACAAGCTGTCCAAATCCTTGATAGATACAAACTCAAAGGAGGATATAATCTACAGCAGCAACAGCTACCAACTTGCACTTAACAAAACAGGTGACATAGGTGGAATAGAGCCGCAAGCTCCAAAGGAAAGTCGCTTTGTTAAATGGGCAGATTCAAAAGAAAAAGCCGCAACTACATTCATCCCTGAAGGTTGGAGCGCAGATCTCCAGATAATCAGGCCATACAAATCCATGACTGGTTTTGTATTCTTTGCAAGAGGAGAGGAAAATACGCTTGTATATGTCTTTCAGCCATTCATGCCTTTGTACATTATCCCAAGCAAGTCCCTTTGCGAAACTGATAACATTTGTTTCAGTTCTATAATATCAGCAGATAAGGTCCGGGAAATGTCCCTTGGAAACGCTCCAATAGTTGTTTCTAACTTTAAAACGCCAGAGCAGTATTTCACAAGTGAAGTCTTGCCAATATTGACAAGAAATCTGAATGCATATACTATTGACTCCGCAGAGTCAGTTTACGCCGCGCCGACATATGGTGATGACAATTCCACTGATCTGGTACCAGTCTATGACGTAGATTACAATTTTAACATCGAAAATAAGAAAATTTATGGAAAGGCGATGATATTTACGCGTAATTACACCACCACTACTGACACTGGCATTTGGAATGGCTTTATAGTTGGAATCGAGTCTTCAGAAAATAATCTTGACAGAGCATTCCAGCAGGCGGCAGTGACTCTATTAAATTTACAGTTTGAAGAACAGTGGCTTAATAGCGAAAGGAATGTACTGCTTGAAAATGCAAACACAAGTCAGGCGCTTAGCGCAATTCCAGAATTGATGGCAAACAGCACACTAGACGACTTTTACCTCATTGTTCCGACAGCGGCCCACCAGCTGGTAACGTCTCAGAACAATACTACTATGATAGCAGACTATCTCGATAAAGATAGCGGCAAGGAATTGCATCTGCCGCTATTTTCTGAGTTGTCGTATTGGTACCTTAATGGTGATCAGCTTGTCGGCCGAGATCTCAGAAGGGATCTGATGAATGCAAGCTCTCTTGAGCCTCTGTTCTAGCAAGACTTATACAGACATCTTTATTCTATCCATAGCACGATGCTAGCTTAGTGGGGTCGTAGCGAAGCCAGGCATCGCAACGGGCTCCAGATCTAACATAAGGGCTAAATTAGCAGTAAAGAAGATACCCGTGGATCAAGGGTTCAATTGATTGTGGCAACAGCCGCATCAGGACAGATCCCTTCGACCCCACTAATTTGACCATATCTGCAATGCTTTCTTTGTATGCGCCGAATAGCTTTTTTTACATAGAGTAGATCACAATAGTAGTAGAGAGTATTTGTTGTTATTGCCTAGTGAAAGGAACTATACATCGCCACAGATAGAAATCATTTTTGCCTAATTCAGTTATGTTCAGATTGTTTTGAGATAATACTGTAACATCTCATTTGTATGCAGTTGCTCTCATATATTTTAGTTGACGGAGCCCTGTATTATTACACTTGGAGAAAATGAGATCAAAAATCTGACTTGACAGATGAAGGTAATCTAGTCTAGAAGAGAAAATAGCTTTATGGAGTTTGGCAAGGCAACGCATTAGTCAAAAATGCTCAATAATATTCTCTAGTACCATCAGCAATGCACGAACAGTTCTAGGACAATAGCAAGAAGTAGCTAACCGCCTTGTAAAGGCCTGCGAATAATAAGACAGAAAGGTAGAAAAGAGCCTTCCCTTGATTTAAGAACAGTATAATAAATGCCAATCACAGATGCAGCAAAGAAACAGATTGCACAGCAGCGTAGATTGTTCTTCAAGATATGCTTCAAGTGTGGAGCCAAGAATCCTATCTCTAGTACAAGGTGCAGGAAGTGCCACGGCAGCCAAATGAGACTAAAGAACAGGACACTGGGAGCCAAGAAGTAAGCAAGTCTTAATGCCTTTTTGACCACTTCTATAGAACAATTATATTACTAGCTAATGTGCGCAGGTTCTCTATTACTGACTACCTTCCACATTTGGTTACAATTTTTATGCCCACAATATAGGGGATGTTCTATAATTGTTTATGTCATATTCAAAGGAAATTATTATTTATGTCATAGTCATTATGGCTCTGTTAAGAACTAATCTGAACCCATATTTGACTGTCAAGCAACATTATTACCTGCATGCCCGATAAAGGTTGGTGGTCTGCAATAACACAGTAAGAGAGAACACACACATACATATACAGCTCTAAGACAATCAGGAAAATGGCTAATGCTAGAGGGTTGACTATGGATGAACTCATTTCAGAGCTGATTAATCCCGGACCAAAGGAAGGATGGTCAGTAGTCTGCAAAGCCTGCTGCAGTACTAGGGTAAAGACCATAAATCTTCATGAACATATGAATAAGGTTCATCCTAAACTTTTGACAGTAAAAGCATCATAATAGTACCACCTTAAGTTAACAGAGCCTCACTTTCTGTGCTGTATGGTATAAGTACCCCTGTAATTAGCAGGTTGGGTGGGAAGCAGCTAAAAATTGAGATGAATCTCAAATCAAGGGATCTCGCTGGATATAATTAAGAGACTTCAATGTGCAGCTTTCTATAATTGTCCATTGCAGTAGACAATTACTTCTTTTCAGATCTGCTGCTTATATTTTTCATTTAATACTCTAATTCATCCTCAGGTATTGTGCCTTCTTCTCTGGGTTTCATCTCACATTTATGCAACGCATTTAAGGTCTGAAAGCAAGGTTCGCAGAATAGAACAAATCGACCATAACTGATGGTTATAAAATATGAGTACCATTTTCTTAAAAATCTTGCACCTGACAAATGGTTGAATTGGTCGTGGGGTTGGCTTTGCTGTTAAGAATAATCTTATTTCTATCTCTAGTCATATCTATACTCCTTACGTGCACCGGATACAAACTCCCTGTCTTCAATTGGGAATATCTTACTATAATGCAAAAAGCACTCTTCGCATAAGATGATAAGTTGTTTCGGTACTATGACTAAAGGTGTTGCTGCTTCTTCTGGACTCATACACTTTTGGCAGACATACCCACCATAAGATGTTCTCTTTTGAATTGTATCTTGAGTCATTCTTTAAGCTTATTCACCTCCTGTCCTTGATTTGTTCCTAGTGACTTGGATTTTGTTGCTGCTGTTGTTATTGGTATTACGAGCGCTGTCCTTGTTATAGAATTTTTTTGTATTTGCTGGATTATTTCCTTTTATTACATCTAATGCTAATTCTTGTTGCATAATCATAGTAATGCACCTTATTTTCTTAAATATTATGCAGAGAGCCTCTATAGGGCAAGAGGCTTATTCTCGTGCGGTAAGACAATTATGTTAGAGGCTCATTATTGACTGGTTCATTAATCTACTTTCAGACCATAGTTAGGCACGCCTATATCATTTTTCATATTGTTATTTTTCAATGTTATCTTGAATTGAAAGGGAATA
>CAYWRR010000060.1:0-10250 GCA_964460425.1 uncultured Nitrososphaera sp. | reverse complement strand
GCTCCTATCTATAGATGCTGATTTAGACTTTATTTTTTACAATTAGTTCATATGATACTGATATTGGAAGAAAATAGTTCAACTTGAAGAAAGCTCTTCCTGTATAGCAGCGGATCTCTCATAATCATCAGTGAAAATTGCTATAAGCAATCATTGTATATATTTAATGCTATAGGAAATGAAGCTAGACCTGCCAAGATATACTGAAAGATTTGGAGCGATCAGCCTACACGGAGTGCAACGCGTCTATGAGCTAGACTCAGGCTTCGATGATGGCATGCCTGTTTCCGAATCTATAGTAAATATAGGAAATAGCCAGATCGTGGATATAGAGAGGCGCATGGCCATCGTGATCCCCACCAAAGGAGAGCGATTGCGCCTCCTTGAAGGAGTACTGAGCGGCATACCACATGACTGTCTAACAATCATTATATCAAACAGCCCGAGGCAACCTGTAGATAGATACAAGCTTGAGAAGGAGGCACTTCAGCAGTTTAACAGATTTGTGGGGCGCAATGCATTCATTTTGCACCAACGTGATCCTGTCCTATCCGAAGTGCTTACGGAGGTAGGCTATAATAGCATCCTTGGGCCCGATGGCATAGTGAGAACTGGCAAGGCAGAGGGTATGCTGATAGGAATGCTGCTTGCCAAGATGGCGGGCAAAGAGTATGTGGGGTTTATTGATTCAGACAACTATGTCCCTGGTGCAGTCAATGAGTACGTCAAGATATTTGCGTCCGGCATCGCAATGTCTCAGACGCCTTACGTCATGGTCAGGATATCATGGATTTACAAGCCAAAGATATCTGAAACAGGGCTTTATTTCAGCAAGTGGGGAAGAGTGTCAGAGTTAACAAACCAGCATCTGAATTCGCTAGTATCATACTACACTGGCTTTGAGACAGAAGTAATGCGTACAGGCAACTCAGGCGAGCACTGCATGTCACTCAAGTTAGCCGAGCTGCTCACTTATTCGTCAGGCTACGCTATTGAGTCATATGAAATAGTAAATATACTTGAGGAATTTGGTGGCATTATCCCCACTGTTAATCAGGACGCGATGGACAAGGGAATCGAAATAATGCAGGTAGAAACACGCAATCCTCACTTTCATGAAGATAAGGGCGACGATCACCTCAAAGAAATGGCAGTCGGGTCACTAGGTCCGATATATCACAGCAAGATCTGTCCGCCAAAGGTTCGTGAAAAGATATTAGAAGCCCTGCGCAGCAAAAACATGTTGGAGGGAAGTCAACAACAGGAACCCCCTGCACCCCACAAGATAGAGCCATTCAAAGACATCGATGCGCGGAGATTTGCAAGAATTCTAAGCAGCAAGGCTAGCACGTACGCTGAATAATGTTATCGTCAAACCTCGCAGTGATTGACATAGATGGTATGCTTATCCAATGCAGGCTGCCCTTCGCGCTCGCAGACAGGTTTGACTTAACAGACAGAGTAAGGTCTACACAATCATACAGCTTAATGGCTGGGCACTAATAGACAAATGCGATAGAAGAGATATTTGTAGGCTTAACAACAAAAGACTTGGAATCTTCCATTGCATCAGTACACGTTACCAAAAATTGTAAACGTACAATTGCAGCATTGAAAGACATAGGGTACAAGATCGGTATCATAAGCAACAGCTATACTATAGCTGTAGGCTTTGTGGCTGATATACTGAACTTGGATCTTGTAATGGCAAAGTTCGCTCAAGATATTTAACTGCAAGATTCAGGCAAGGTTAGAATGCTACATGGGTGGGATACGATCGGCTGCTATTGTAAAATTTCTGTCTACAAGCAGTGATATCACTTGGAAAAAGTGCTGACCAGTTCTGTGTGCCAATAGAAGATACAGTGGCTGTTGGCGATATAAATTAGGATATCTGCATGATACAGCTGCAGAAGTAGGCGTTGCATCTATGCCAAAAGATGAGCAAATAAGAAAGCAAGTGATAAAATAGTAAGCTAACAAGATTACTTCTCAAAATATTAAACTTTGTGAATAAAGCTTTTTAAGCCATTAATGAGTAAATTATAGTGATTGAAGTTGAGCTTCCTGCTTTCTTGATGAAAAAAGGAACTCGGCTTTTGAAATTTGGTTAGAGTATCAATATGTGTGGAATAGCTGGAATTTTAAGCAAAAAAGGTGAGAATGTTGTGCCACTTGTGGGCTCAATGCTCTACTGTATGGTAAATCGTGGCCCCGATGGGGCTGGATTGGTTGCTGACGATCGGATTGTAAAGTCCAATTCCATTTCAGCAATGCAACTTCAGAATGTGAGCGGAAAAAGCGCGCTTGGACACACACGTCTTGCGATAGTTGGAGGTACCTGCGGCGCACAGCCTTTTTGTAGCTGTGACGGCCGGATTCTGCTGGAGCACAATGGTGAAATATACAACTATAAAAAAATTAGAAAACAGCTTGTAAAGCGTCACAAGTTCACTACAATGACTGACAGTGAAGTGATTGCGCATCTTATTGAGGATCACCTACGTAAAAATAGCCTGCTTGGAGCCATAAAGAAAACGGTTGCAGAGCTTGATGGCGTCTATGCCCTTGCAATACAAGATAAGAAGACCGGCGAGACTGCCCTTGTAAGGGACAGGATAGGTGTGAGACAGCTGTATTATGCTGATACGAGCAACTTCGTAGCTTTTGCATCTGAACGCAAAGCCCTTTGGAAGATCGGGATAAAAGAGCCGACAAGAGGCATACTGCCCGGTAGTGTAATCATTATTTCCCAAGACGGCCGGCTTCAAAGCTTCCAAGTTGCAGACCCAATTCCCCAAAAAGTAAGAATAATACATAGAACAATGGCATCTGCAGTTGAAGCGTATAGGAAAGCATTAGTTGATGCAATGGAAAAACGCGTTCAAGACTTCCAGAGGATAGGGATAATATTTTCTGGCGGCATCGATAGCGTGCTTATTGCATACCTTGCTGCCAAGATGGTGCCTGAAGTAATATGCTACACTGGTGGCGTAACCGGCTCTAGCGACATTGCCTATGCCCGCCAGATAACTGATAGACTAGGCCTTAAGCTAAAGGTTTGCGAGCTTGACCAAGAGGGGGTGGAGAGGCTGATACCTGAAGTTATGAATGTCATCGAGGATAGTAATGCAGGACAGGTTGAAGTGGCGCTGCCAGTTTACTGTTCCGTCAAGCTGGCCCATCAAGACGGAATAAAAGTGATGCTTACAGGTCAGGGCGCAGATGAGTTATTTGGAGGTTATTCATGGTATGCTAAGGTCGTAGAAAAGGAGGGTTACAAAATGCTGCGCAGGCATATGATAGAGGATCTTCTTTTGCTCTATAAGGAGACGCTTGAGCGTGAAGACAAGATAACAATGGCACACAGCATCGAGCTGAGGGAACCATTTCTCGACCCTGAAGTGATCAAGGTCGCGCTAGCAACCAGCTTACGGCTCAATGTTAGAGGAGGAAGTGATAGTTTTGGCAAGCACGTACATAGAAAGCTTGCAGAGAGACTTGGGATACCCGGGGACATCGCCTACAGGGTTAAGGAGGCGGCGCAGCATGGCTCGGGCATGCATGGTATGTTAGATGCTATAGCAAGAAAACACGGATTTGAGGACTCCACAGTACCGGATATTTACCTTGAGGAGCTCAAGATGCGTGAGAAAATAGGAAGCTCACAGAGGTACGGCTATCTCTTTGTTGGTGGTAAGATATGGATTGCAGAGCCCCACATACAGATGTACCTAGACAGCATATTAAAAAAGACGGCCCGGTTTGAGCTTATAGCAACACAAGAATAGACTCAAGCAATGTTACAGCTTGAAGCCGACCTGATGCTTCGAGCAGTTAGGAAAGGTGCGACGATCAGCGCAGGGATGCTTGCCGCTATAAAGAGTGTCTGGAATGGGGCAAGGACGCTTGCGCTTGTTCCTCCTGCTCCCGCGATCCCTATTCCAAGCAGGGCTGAAATGAGACTGCCAGCGCATGTAGGGCACCCAACAAATAGGCCGCTTGTGGCTCCAATGCCTGCTGCAAGAGATGTCTTTGTCTGAAGCGACTTCTTTAGTCTAAACGCAAAGACGCTCAATGCAACATTAAAGCCTACCAGCAAAGACACAATGGTAGCAAGAATCACATTGAGTGGTATTATCAATATCAAAAAATGATCAGTGATGTAGAGAGTGACCATGGGCATGTAGCCAGGGGCAGCGCAGCATGGTATTAAGTCAAGCGACGGTACGTTGATCCCCCTTTCAGTAAAAGAGACATCCGCCCGGTATACAAGTATCTGAGAGAGAAAGCCAAAAAATATCCCATAACCAACTGCAGCAACTATCATTATCTTCCAATAGTTTCGGTCAGAGAATGCACCCGTAATAAATGAAATCGCACTGTTTGTAGGGCCTAGTGAACTCCTGATGTGCTCTGACCGAAAAATGACGTATGCGCCGTATGCCATCGACGCCATGGAAGCAGCAGTTATGGCAAGCATACCCCATGCAAGCCCTGTCAGTTCCTGCGACTCAACCCTCAAAAGCTCTGAAGAAGGCATAGTCAGCCGGCTGTATATTATGAATGCAATTATAAGCGAGAAGAAGCCTACAAAAAACACTCTAAAACCACTTTCCCTCAAAGCTTGCCATTTCTTCTCTTCCATGTCTGATTAACTGTATGTAAAATCAGCTACGATTGCAAATTAAATCCTATCGTAGACCCGTAAACCCTTAATTCTCGGTAAATCTACTATACTAGCGACACAATGTCAGGAGATCCTTCGCAAGAGGATGAGGAATACATTTTCGCTAAAATAAGTTATGTAGGGTTCGTAGACCAGCTGGGGCTCGAAGGGGTCGTAGTATTAAAGTCAAATGACGGCAAAGAGTTTCCAATGCGAGCATTTTCCGGCGAGGTGGCAAGGCACATTTCACGTTTTCAAGAAGGAGACAAAGGCAGCATACCTACCATCTACAACTTGGTTGAAGAAATTGCTGTAATGCAGGATCTTCTGCTAGTCAAAGTACATGTATATCAAAGTGGCTCAGTTCTGCGAGCAAGTCTTTACTTTAAGAGCAAGAAGGGCGAGATTGTCCTTCGCAATTATCGTGCTTCTGACTCTATAGCGCTGGCGGCGTACTATGACATACCAATCAAGGTAAGAAAGGGCCTTTTTGAAGAAGCTATAGAGCGGTAGGTTAACTCACGATGTCAGGTAGCTTCTGCTGCTCCATGGCATCCTTTATCTCCATGGCGATCCTGCGGCCTACTCCCATCGTGTGGCCATAATAATATTTTGTATAGGGGCTTGTAGTTGCCATTATGGGATTACCCGGCACGCGCAATGAAACGTCATATACTACAAAGTCCAGGTCAACTGTCACAACGCTTTGAAGCGAAATAGGGCCGATTATGCCCGGCGGACATTCTTTTCTTGCTGCGACAGCAATCCTGTCGCCCATTTCAAATACTTTCTCTAGAAGTGACTCCCTTATGCTCGCTGGAGTGTGGCCTACCTCGATATTTTGTATACGGATGATATCTTCTATTTCCATCTGCTGTCTTGCAGAGAGTGATACAATGTCATGTATGTTAGTCTGAAGCCTCCGCTCTATTCCAAGAAATTCTGTTTCACCCGTAAGAGGAGAGACAAAGAAATTCAAATTAAAATATGTCCCCGGCACATATTGCTCAATTGTTGCCATGTCTAGATCCTCCCTTGTAACAAGCCCTTGCTCAATCTTTTGCTTTGACTTTTTCTCATAGTCCTCATATGAGGACACGATGAAAAATGCTCTTTCGAGCTTGCGCATGGCTTCCTGTACCTTTACCATAGCCGGCCCATCTATATCTAAAGGCTTGTGGTATAACTTTGGATGACGTATGCCTGCCTTTTCAAGCAGATAGTACTGGTTTCTTTCTGCGGTCCGTTCTTCCGACCGTAAGAGCAACCTGTTGCCAAAGACAGGCACTCTCAGATTGTTTTCAATCTTGTCATAGCCTAGATAAGCAGTAAAGGCCCTGTGAGCCACCATTATGGTGTTAGATTGCCTCAACTTTTCTTGGTTCTCGTGATATAATATATCTGAGAACCTGTCTAGCAAAATGATTTCATCGGCGAGCCGCTTGAACCGCCTATATGGCAGTTCTCTGCCTTTTTGGCATATGCATATCGTCTTGAGGTTTTCATCCTTTGCACCATCCATTATTTCCAGTGCTGAGTGGCTGCCAATAGTGCCTACGGTAACATTCTTCAAGTCATACTTGCCAACTATAGCTGCAATCTGTTGCAGACTGATCAATAGTTTCATGTGAAAAAAGTGATGTAATAAAAAGGTTCCAAACTATTGCTTAGTTTTGTTGAGCTCTATCTCAATTGCAGTCCTCAACTCATCGTCATTTTTGTTAGTATAGTCAATGCCAAGCGAATCAGCTATGGCCTCAAGCTTTTCCCTGCCGATATTTCCTTCGCTTTTCATCTCTTGAAGCTCCCTTTTGGCCTCAATTCTTGCCTTTTGAAACTCAGCGCTAGCCTTGCCAAATGATCTTGCAAGCTCCGGAATCTTTCTAACGCCAAAAAAGACGACTACGATTAATACTATGATAATGACCCATTCCAAGCCCCCAAGGCCTCCAAATTGCATTAGAAGATTGGATAATCCTTCTGTCAAGATCATCATCTATATGTAGGATAGACTGATTAGAATTTAAGTGTTAGTTTTCAAAGCTGATAGCCTTGCTACTCTTCTTTCGACAATTAGCATGCCGGCAAGATAGAGTAGCAACATAGGGATTGCTACTAACCACATCGTTAACCCGCTACCATCAGGGGTAATTAGCGCGCCAAAAATCACCATAATAAGAGCAGCGTAACGGAAATTATTTCGCCAGAACCTAGGGGAGATAGCATCAGTAAGTGATATGCCGTACATCAATATCGGTAGCTGGAAGGCGATCCCAAAGCCTAGGAAGAACTGCATTACAAACGAAATAAAATTATTGATCGTGAAAAAAGTATCAGCATTAAGAGCTTGGCCGTATTGATATAAAAAGTCAAGGATAAGTGGTATTACTAGAAGGTAGGAAAATGCAATGCCTCCAATAAAAAGCGCGATTGAAGGAAGGAATACATTCACCAATCCAATTTTTGTCTTATTGCTTATGGCCGGTGAAATGAATGCCGATATTTCTCTCATGATGAAAGGGATAGAGAGTGTAAGGGCTATCAGCACAGAAATATAAATCTGGGAAAAAAATGCTTGACCTGGAGCGGTCTGGATAAGGTCCACACCTTCTGGTAGCAGGGTCTCCTGCATGTAGAATGTAAGGCGGATGGAGATATTGTGTAATGGGTCTGGATAGGGGTATGCAAGTGGAATGCCGTTAACTTGGATTGGGCGCAGATCAAATGTCATAGCAAATATAGTGATGACGATTACCACTACAGCTACCCTGAGTATTCTGACCCGGAGCTCCTCAATATGCTCCCTGATGGTCATCTCTGCCGCCATAGACATCCGTTGATTAGTGCCCGAGAAATATAATGCTATATCATTACTACTACTTAGTGTCTGTCAGTCAGTCCCGCTTATCGGAAGGGCCTTTGAGGAGGGTAGCTTGAACGACTCTTGGTCAATATCTTCTTTGGCCATCTTTTCGAATTCTATTGTGAGCTCTACTGGAGCGCTAAATCTCATACTCAGCTCATTAGCTAGCGTGCCTATAGACCTTCCGTCAGCAAACTCTTTTGACCCCTGTAGAAAACCCCTGGTCTGCAATGAAAGCAACTTTCCTCCAAGGTTAGATTGCAGGAATGAAGCCAGATCGTCAATGATTTTCTTGGAAACATCATTGTAGTAAAAACATATGCCGTGCACAGGCTCCTTATCAAAGGGTGTGCCGTAGCGATACCAAAAGACCCCAAAGTGCTCGTATTCTCCCTGCATACATTTAATGTCCCAGTGGTTGGCTTTTTCAGCTGGATAAGTCGCGTGCAAAACGTCGGTAATGCTAAGCCGCCAGTATCTTACGCGCATATTTAATACGGCTGGTAATCTTGGTAAGGGCAATATAATAACAGTTCGGAGATACAACTGCAACCAGTCGTCTTGCGAGGTATTTGAGCTCTTGTTCCATATCTTCAATTATATCTATATCTTTTGTACTTGGCGAGCAAAAATACGCACCCTGAAGGTATTACAATTGCAACATCTTCTATATCTCAGGATAGTCATCTAGCTTGATTAGTGGCAGTAATAATAATAATAATAATTTGATGCATCAAACTAAAGATGTATTGCAAGACTAAAAGTTTCTGGAGATGTTAATAATGATACTATTATTACTACTGTCTAGGGTTGATACTACCCAAAGCACGTAGTACAATTGGTTTCTTTTCTTGTAGCCACGGCTGCCACAGCATATACCTCCTTTCTTTTTCATCCAAACAATCCTAAGTTGGATAAACAATCCAACCATTTAAATATTATAATTTCAGTTAGAAATCGAAATGTCTTCTTCCGTCGGCATGCATCAACTAACAAAAGAAGCGACGAAGGTTCCAAAGATAGCTGTAGGCTTGCTGCTAGGAATTCTGGTATTTGGAATGTTTATGATTGGTTATGACCAAGGGCACCTTTTCAGCATAGCACAAGGCGAGCAAGCATACAAAGATTTGTGGATGCATGAATTCTACCATGACATGAGGCATGCTGCAGGATTCCCTTGTCATTGACTTACTTTAGAGAGCGATGAGACGAAAAAGATGAAAGCTATAACCTTTATCACAATAACACTGCTTGCAGGAGCCACTGCAGGAACAATTCTTGGAATCTTAAACCAATTTATTGTAGAACCTTATGTCGAACAAGCAATTGAACTTGAAAATGAAAAAGCAGCTGCGGAAGAAGGCGAGATCATAAATCCAGTTGAATTTAACAACTACAGGTATTGGCAACGTGGAGGCGATATTGTAGCAGGTACAATATTAGGTACATCAATTGCAGCGCTATTTGGAATAGTCTTTGCTTATAGCAGAAAATTGATTCCTAGTTCAAGTAACAAAAAGAAAGCCTTGATTTTAGCTGGCATCATGTGGTTTGTGCTGTTCTTAGTTCCAGCTCTAAAGTATCCAGCAAACCCACCAGCAGTAGGAGATCCTGAGACAATATACTATCGACAGAGCTTGTATATCGTCTATTTGGCAATCTCTGGATTTACAATATTGGGTGCTGCACTCATGTATGTAAAGGTGAGGACAATACAGTCAAAGAAGAAGGTGGCGATAGGGGCAGCGATTTACGCTGTTATAATGGTAGCATCATATATGGCATTGCCACCAAACCCTGACGAAATAAACCCACCAATGGACTTGGTAACTAGTTTTAGAATTGCAAGTGGGTTTACCATGAGTATATTTTGGGCCTTGTTGGGTATAATTCTTGGAGCGTTGTGGGATAAGTTCAAACCACATGAAAAAGCTAAGATTGCCACGGTCTAGCATATCTGGATGTCTTTATTTTCTTTCTTGGTAGATAATAATATGTAGAATAGAAGATAATAGCCCATACAACTCTTTTTCCCTTTTTTTATTATTCCTGGACTTCATTTCTTGTTACTCTGCTATAATGGCACCAATCAACTTCCTCTCATCTTTCCTCAGGCGCTCAAAAATGGTAGACTTCGGCATGTACTATTAGTCCAAGCTATAATAGGCAAGGGAAGATATGCGTCTGTATCAAGAGTGTATTTGCAAGGTGTCTTGTAAGTAACTTTACACCATTTTTTATTCACAATATATTATTAACCTATTAATGATGCCACGGCTTCTTAAAGAAAGACCAAGTAATAGTAAAAGTAAAAATACTGACATGAGGTGTGCTATTATTGCACCATTTCCCTTAATAAAATGTCAAAATGCTATTCATATTAGAGCGCTTATGGAGGATTAGTTAAAGAAGAGGTGAACACATATTGCGGCTAGCAAGTGATGAGTAAGGCACAAGAAAGTATGTTTTACTATTCTTTTGTTTCAAAACTCTTAAAAACTTAGGCTAGCCTAATTAGGTGAACCTAATTATGGGTAACCACAAAAAAGCAAACCTCAGATCACCCTACGTTGGGATAGTTGCAGCTATGGTCTTGCTTGCGTTATTATCTTCGTCAGGGCCATATGCTCTTTCGTACGGAGTACAATACCAACCACTACAACAACAATATGCTACAATAATAGTAGTAAGTAGTAATCAAAACATGACAACTGTAGC
>CAYWRR010000059.1:0-10479 GCA_964460425.1 uncultured Nitrososphaera sp. | reverse complement strand
CTTGCTGCCTCGAGTTCGTAGAATTTAATAAGTCTTACTGATCCTATATACAGACTCTTTCCACATTGTATTTAATACAAATTGCTAAAATCGTCTTGGAATGACTCGTTTATATATTGCGCACAGCTAAAACAGCTTTCCAAACGATTTTTACCCTCCCAGGTCTTGTTAAGCATACAAAGGAATACAACACCATTGATAGAAAATATTACTACACTAGCACTTCTGATCGTTGTCGGACTTGGCGCTGGAACCTTGGGTTCCATGCTTGGGGTGGGGGGCGGTATAATAATGGTGCCGGCTCTCACATTCTTGAACCTGTCACCCACACAGGCTGCTAGCACAAGCCTTATCGCTGTCATGTCAACAAGTGTATCATCTACTATCGAGTATTCCAGGCAAAAGAGGATTGACTATACCCTTGGCGTAGAGATGGCTGCCTCCGCAATACCTGGTGGTGTGCTTGGTGCTATACTGTCTGAATACCTGCAAGAAGATTCATTCAAACTGTACTTCGGCATACTACTAATACTCACAGGGCTTTATGTTATATATAAAAACTCAGTGCTAAAAGATCATCGAGCTAAAAGGCGTTCGCTGCCTTTACAGCTTGCAGTCTTTGCTGCTTCGTTTGGCGCAGGGGTGATATCAAGTCTGTTTGGTGTGGGAGGCGGAATAATATTTGTGCCAGCTATGCTGCTTGTACTTGGCTTGACAATGCATAGAGCAGCGCCGACATCACAATTGACGCTAATGATGACAGCTATTGCCGGTGTATTTACACATTCAGTTTTGGGACACCCCGATTACCTTCAGGCAGTCGCATTATCGGCAGGCGCATTTGTTGGGGCTCAGATAGGAGCAAGGTTATCACGCATTACAAAAGACATGCTACTGCAACGATTATTGGCAATTATACTAATGTCGGTAGCTATCATATTCATTTTGGACGGGCTTAGCTTGAGCTATGATTAGCCAATTTGATTAGCCAATTGCTATATCGAGCTATTCGGCAATAAGTAAGTGTCCTCTCTCAACTGGATGTGGAATCTTGATTATATTTTGCTTAAAAGGTAGCTATTTCCTTGCTTCGTCGATGTAGAAAATCGCCTCATTTCTCTTAAGAGCAGCCGCACCTGCCACAAGATTTAGCGCGGCGTTGCAAAGTTTGCCATTTTCAGGTTTTAAACCCTCGCTGTTCCCTGCAAGGATTAAATAAAGTCTTATACTCGACCCAAGTACATCGCTCAGCTCTTGGTTTACAGTTGCAGTGAATGGTCGCAGCGCTCCGCGGAAGACATCTGCCCTTGCCCTTAATAAAGGGGATATCTTTTTACCAACAGGTGCATCAGGGCCTACCAAGACAATATAACCTTTAGAATCTTTGAATTTTGCAGGGTCTTGAATTGAACCCTCTGGGGACATAGCATTCACACCTTCTTTTGTTATCAGTCCAGGGATGTAAATGAAGTTATCGACCAATGCATCCCATTGTTTCCTAGAAAGTGAGCTTATAGGCATATTATAGTCATAATCCCCTGTGAAGTGAATGATTGAATCAATCCTACTCGACTTTTTCTTAGCAGCATTAAACATTTGATGAACGCTTTCTTCATCTAACATGTCGATAGTACGGTTGTCATATTCACTGTATTCGCTCATGTCCTCACGGTTATGTGCAAGCACAATCACATCCTTAGCCCCAGCTCCATATGCGAGTCTCGCAAACTCCTTTACCCTGTCAGTCTGCTTCTTTTCTGACGAGCTGGTCGTAATAACTATGACTTTTCCTTTGACATCGGGCTGTGCTAAGCCGTCAACTGCCGTGCCAACTATTGGTTTGACAGGATAGAATACGCGGTCATTTGGAATGACTCTGCCGTTTATTAGTCTGCTAATATTGTTGTCGCATAAATTCATGACCATGTCTGCCACCTCCTCCTGCTTCAAGAATTCCCCATCTACTATCATCTTGCTCGTATTGCTTTGTATCTTTTCGGCAATCTCTTGCATCTTCACAAGAGCGCCTGCGACGGTCTCTGATAATTTGTTGATATTCTCATTTGTTGACATTTGACCACGAGATATAGAGATCTCAGCGGCAACTTGTGAAACACCTCTTGCTATCATATCGTCAGGCTCACCTAATAGCGGTAGTACGCCGGCAGTAACCTTCTCAATCTCAACAGAGCTGAGTCCGGGATAGCCTCCAATGCGTAGAAATTCTGCCGCAGCCTTTGGGTATACTGTTTTATAAATCCTATCTGAGTGAACAGGCCCAGGATTTGTTGCAACCGATCGTATGTCTTGTTCCACAAGCTCCCACGCTAGTGCTTCTGCAAGCCGATTCTTGGCGCCTTGTGCAGCGGTATATGGTGTCCTAAATCTATATGGCCTCTGCTCAAAGCGATTTTCCTCTGTGAAAAACGTTGAAATTGTGATTATCTTGGAGCCTCTTTTCATAGCACTGATCGCGCTGACAGATGTCCAGTATGTGCCTGTAAGATGAATGGCTACAGCCTCACGGAACTCCTTTACGCTTGCATTGGTAAATGTCTTGACAGGGCCTGAGACACCCGCATTGTTTACCAATATATCGACTCCTCCAAACTGCTTTCGGATACTTTCAAACATAGAATTAATCCCGGCCTCATCAGCAACGTCTACACCAGGAAATACGCCCAACCTGCCAGAAGAACTAGAAGAAGCAATTATTTCCTCTATTATGCTTGACGTCTGATCAAGCGGCTCTTTCCTCCTACCCATGATGACAATATTGGCGCCGTTCTCTGCAAACTTTCTGGCTATCGCCTGCCCAATACCGGTTCCGCTGCCGGTGATAACTACGGTTTTATCTGCAAAATTTAAGCTAGACTTGGAAGATAGCTGCTTTTCCACAAAATTGCCACCGAGCTATGATTATTAAAGTTAACTTGCTCTAAGCAGAAAGTTATGAAGAGCTGTACAGAAAACAGGAACAGATTCTAGTCTTTCTTCTGAACCATGTTCTTAATGTGTGAGGCTATCCTGTCTGCAATTTCGAACATAGCCGGATCGAACGCAAGATTTTCCTCATGAATCCATCTACCATAGATCCTGATATGGTCATCTTGCGGGTCAACTGTTATTTCGCCTACTTTCAGCATGGCTTCTTTTAGCATGCCTGTGAGAGTGGCGTCCGCCTGTAAAACCTGTGCGAAATTCTCATCTCCTGTCCACTTGACATCGACTATACGCCTACCATGGAAATAGCCTTTTGTTATCGGCTTACATCTTGCCAGAAATTTATCGTTATCATTACTTTTTATCTGCAGTATGTAGTGTATGTGATAATATTGCAGAGGACCATATGGCAAAGGAATTGGATCTATATTTGGCATACTCTTAATTCCTCTGTAGTAACTGGACAAAGTCAATGTTTTTGTCTTTGATCCTCACTAAGCCCTTATTCGTGACGAATTTAGGTGACATTGAGAAGGTCTGGCTGTAATAGTCTTTACGTTCAATAGGGTGCAAGCCAATCGGAAGTGGTTCACAGCCGATCTGCCTTTGCTTCATTTCCTCTGACATCTTCTCGTGTGCATACAGTTTCTTTACTATGATGGGATCGATGTCTCCATCATCATGTTCTTCTTTGTCTGATTTAGCCTGAGTAAAATGGGTAGTTTTGTGTTCCACAGAGCGGATACAATCGGGCAGCCACAAATAAATTTATTCTATGTCCTTCCCATATAGCGGGCGACACCTGATTTCTCAAGCTTTCTTGCTTTTTTGAGTACGCTGCTCTCTAGATCGCGCTTGTATTTTTCCACACTTAATGCAATGTCTGGATGTTTTATTGCTAGGATTTGGCAGGCAAGTATGCCAGCGTTCCTAGCTCCATTTATGGCCATAGCGGCGACAGGCACGCCGGGAGGCATCTGAGCGATTGAAATAAGTGAGTCAAGCCCATCAAGGCTCTTTGTCTTGATAGGAATACCAATTACGGGCACAGCAGTTAGTGAAGCTACCATTCCTGGAAGATGCGCTGCTCCTCCTGCACCTGCGATAATTATTTTGATGCCTCTTTTTCTGGCAGTTGTGGCGTAGCGAACCATCCTCTTTGTTGTCCTATGTGCAGACACGATTCTCATCTCATTAGCTACTCCAAATGAATCCAAGATTTCCTTTGCTTCATTCATTACGGGAAGATCAGAATCACTTCCCATTATGATACCAACAAGAGGACCATTCATTTCGGTATTTCCTTGGTCATATTGACAGTTAGTTCAAAGCTATTTCTAGCCTTTGCAGCCCTCATAAGCGCCTCCTCTACTGTCCTGCCTATTGCAGTAATATGACCCAGCTTGCGTCCAGGCTTAGATATTTTCTTACCGTACACATAAAGTTTAACACCTGGAACACTTAAGAGCCCTCTGAGGCCGTTGATCGCATAGGACCCGCTTGTATGTTCATTTCCAAGTATGTTAACCATGACGGCTGGACAAAGTAATTCAGGCTTACTCAATGGTAGGTCAAGCACAGCCCTTAGGTGCTGCTCAAATTGCGACACTGAGCATGCTTCATTAGTATAGTGCCCGGAATTATGCGGCCTTGGAGCAATTTCATTTATCAATACATCCTCCCTTTTTGTAACAAACATCTCTATTCCAAATATTCCTGCCCCTTTTAATACCTCCATGGTCATTTCTGCCATCCTTTTAGCCTTTAACTCGACCTCTTGACTGATCCCTGCTGGCACTATAGAGGTGTCTAAGATGCCATTATTGTGAATGTTTTCTACGACGGGAAATGATGCTACCTCTCCGCTAGGGTTACGGGCGACCATTATTGATATCTCTTTTGTAAAAGGGACAAACTTTTCGACCATTAGCTCATTTTCAGAAAAATAGCTAAAGGCCTCATGTACTTGTTCATGCGAGGTTATTAGAAAATTGCCACGGCCATCGTACGAGTTTTCACATGCCTTCAGAATAACAGGAAAGCTAAAGTTATCACATAACTGGTATAGGTGATCCTCTGATTTAACACGCTCAAAATCTGCAACATTAATTTTATGCTGCCTCAGGAAGGACTTTTGTCTAAACTTATTCTGGACAATATGAAGTGTTTCTGGTGAAGGCCGTACTGGGTAAGTTCTTGCTTCGAGATCCTTTAGGGCCGTAGAATTTGCAAGCTCTATCTCATAGGTTAGAACATCGCATTCTTCTGCTAATCGCATTATTGCGCCCTCATCTTTGAAATCAGCCACTATCTGCTCATCAGCGATGCTTGAAGCTGGGCATCCTTTTATCGGATCAAGAACAATAACCTTTAGTGACATCCGCCTAGCTTCATGGGCAATCATCTTTCCAAGCTGACCTCCTCCTATAATGCCAACACGTATTGGTCTTTCTATGGAAAGAAAGTCGCTGTTCACCATATTTGGCTGGATAAGATGATTAGTAGCACCGTTAAATGTCTTTCAATCATGGCAGATAGATTTTTTATTGCATCCAAATCTAGCCAATACAACCATGAAGTTGACACGCAGCGGAAAGGTCAAGGACATATACGAGCTTGATAATGGGAATATTCTGTTCCATTTTTCAAATCGCATATCTGCTTTTGATGTCAAGATGGCAACGCCGATTCCAAAAAAGGGAGAAGTTCTATGCAAATTCGCAGAGTTCTGGTTTGATACACTCAAAACTCCTCACCACATGCTAAAAGTAGTGGCCAAGGACAAGATGGAGGTTAAGAAATTACGAATGATACCTCTCGAATGTGTGGTAAGGGGTTACTTTTATGGCAGCTTTGTAGAACGGTACAAAGAACGCTTGGGAAAGGAGCTTGCTTCGGGTTTCAGCCCGGTTTTGGGATCGAAATTGCCTGAGCCGATATTCGATCCTACGACAAAATCTGAGGAGCATGATAGGCCTATCAATCGTCATAGAGCAATTTCTTTAGGCATTTTGACTGACAACGATTATGATTTCCTTAAAAAGACATCAATATCTCTTTACAAGAAAATGAGCACAATTGTTGAGAGGGCTGGATTTATCCTAGCAGATGTCAAGTTTGAATTTGGCGTAGATAAAAGGGGCAATATACTCCTTGGAGATTCGCTTGGACCAGATGAATACCGACTATGGCTCAAGGCTGCTCACCAACCAGGCAAAATTCAGGAAAGCTACGACAAACAGTTATTGCGTGATTGGCTTATAGAAATTGGATTTAAGGACACTATAGCGAGGCTTGCCAAGGAAGGTAGAAAACCAGAATCCCCTCAGATCAGCTCGTTGGTAGTTAATGACCTGAGCAGGCGCTACATCCTTGCCTATGAGCTAATAAGCGGCCGCAGGCTATAGCTCTATTTTAGGAGTCATCATCATAGCCATTTTTTGCAGGTATGCAAGGTTGAATGCATGCTTATCTGGCTAAAGTTAGCCAATTAGCATCATATTTTGCATCCATATCATTATGGTGTCTGCTAGATTATTATCATAGTATAGGTAACATTACTACTCAAGTCATAATGTTTGCATAAAGCAGTTGCCGGTAGCATATCAAGTATAATAAACTTAGCATAGTTAAGACATTTAACAACTCAGGCAAAGGAAATTGATAACAGTCTTTTTACTACTGCTGTCTGCTCTTTTCTTTTCGTTGCCTTGGTTGGAATACTTTTTGAGAATCAGGTCAGAGTAAAAGGAGTGACTACACTAGGATATCAATCAGCTCGTGCGCTAAATGACCCTATTAGGATAAAGATCCTAGAGATCTTAAGTCATAAGCAAATGACTGCAGAAGAGATCTCCAAAATACTTCGACGCGTTGGTCATAAGAAGGCTACGACTACTATCAGGCATCATCTCGACACTCTCAAGAATGCCAGATTGATCGAAGTTACCAAGATAGTAGAAGTGCGGGGTGCTGTCAGAAAGTATTACATGCCGACTCTGCGTGCCTTCAGTTATAATGTCCCAAACCTTGAAAAACATTCCAAGCTAATAGAAGATACAAGTTCAAGGTTGCTGAAAGTTCTAAAGAGTATATTTGAAAACGAAAAATTCGCTACAGAGATTAGTGGAAAGGATGACTGCAACCTTTGCAAAGGCGACCACTTCAAGGAATACGTTGCATTTGAGATACTAAATACTGCTTTGGCTGAGACACTCAGAAGTAAAGAATATGCAATAATGATCGGAGGAAAAAGCAGGTCAAAAAAGTGAGATCACTCAAGTGTGATTCTAAGTATCCCTTCTGTCTCTTGGTCCTGCAGCATGTTTACAATTTTCCTAGGCAAGTCTGAAGATGCGTTGTCGCATAGAACAGACATAGTCCGTGGGCATACAAAATTTGTCTTGCGTATTACTATATCATGTGTATTTAACATGCTGAGCCGCTCATCACCCATGCCTGATACAAGAAATGATTCATCTCCAACCATTATCTCTATTCTGACTATTGATGAGTTTGATTTTAGTCTGTGTTTGAAAGATTCGTCCAAATCAGCACAAGCTTTGTTAGCTTTTACCCCTATTATGCAGTCTCCCCTAGCGGTCAGGTGCTCATCCTTGGTTACTTCAATAGTTTTGGCATGCAGCGATCGAATATTTGGGTGACCGTAAAACGTCACCTGATCCTGAACCATGGCAATTCCTGCGAATTTACGCTATTAAAATCATGCAAGATTGCATTTGCATTAGACATTACCTCATAGGTAGGCTTAAATGGAACATTACAAAAAATTAGATTGAATTGTTACCAGCAGCAGCGGGCTATGACCGAGCCATTACAGTATTTTCTCCAGACGGAAGGCTTTATCAGGTAGAATACGCAATTGAAACCGTCAGACGTGGAACACTTGCAATAGGCGTTAAGAGTACGGACGGAGTAATACTTGCAGTAGAAGAAAAAACTAGAAAGCTCCAGATATCAAATGTTACCCAAAAGATCTTTCAGGTCGACGATCATATAGGTGTCGCTGCGGCGGGATATATTCCTGACGCGCGCACTCAGGTAGACCATGCAAGGTTCTTTGCACAGAGCAACAGGTTGATATATGATGAGCCCGTAGATGTTGAGGGCGTTGCTAAGAACATCGCAGACATGGCTCAGCAATTTACGCAGTATGCAGGTGTCAGACCGTTTGGTGTTGCTTTGATACTTGCAGGTGTAGACAAGAACGGTTCTGGTCTTTATCTGACAGATCCAAGTGGCACATATATTGGCTACGACGCCGTCGCGATCGGTGCAGGAAGCGATCAAGTGACTGAATTCCTAGAAAAAAACTACAAACCGGACATTGGTCTTGACGAAGGCGCCGCTCTTGCTATTGAGTCTATATATCTGGTTAGTGAGGAAAAAATAAGCACCAGGCACTTGAAGGCGGCGATAATCGATACCAAGGCAAAGACAATGCGAAAGGCAGAAGAGGATGAAATTCAAAGATACGCGGCAACAGCTAGAGACAGAGCCTCAAAGCGCGGGGCGTGATAAAACGAATTTATGCAGATTCCTCTAAACTGAATTAACAATGGTAGCGACAATAGGCACGAAAGCTCCAAACATAGAGGTTTCGACCTGGGTACAGGGAAAACCAACAAACATAGATAAGGAGAGAGGCAATGTAGTGCTAGTTGAAGTATTTCAGGTCAATTGCCCTGGCTGCTTCCTTTATAGCGTACCTGAAGTAATTGATATTTATAGAAGATATAGAGATAAGGGACTCACTGTTGTGGGTCTTGCAACAGCCTTTGAGGATTTCGATAAGAACAATCTTGAGAACCTTCAAAAGTTAGTCAGTAGGGGCGAAGTCGTAGGAGAGACATATCGTGCATTAGATAATATTGGCCAGGTAAGGGACGGCAACAAGCTGCCCTATAAAATACCTTTTTCTGTTGCTATGGACATGCTAGTCAAGCATTCTGGCCCATTGACGCACAGTAAGGTGATGGACTTTATTGAAGCCAATATCCCTAGCTTTCGGTCATATGGTGAAAAAGATAGACAGGTATTGATTGAGCGAGTAAAACAATACCTGAAATCAAAGGAGTATTCGGCCAAGACTTTTGATGAATATGCTTTACGTGGCACCCCATCCGCCATACTTGTCGACAGGAAAGGAGTTCTGAGGCAAACTTACTTTGGATCAAATGGCTTTTTGGAAGAGGCAGTTGAAGAGCTGATAGGGGAGTAATGGCTGATCTTTGGATCACAATACCAGATTCGTCACTTTCAGATGAGCATACAAGGCGCGATAAAAGCATAAAAATAGCACAATTTGCTCGTGCTTGCTCAATTTTTAGAGTCAAGAGGGTATTTATCTATCATGATTCTCTATCTCACTTCAAAAAAGATGACCTGCATATGCTCAAGACAATACTCCGCTATCTTGACACACCCCAGTACCTCAGAAAAATGCTGTTTCCGATGATGCATCAGCTCCAATACGCTGGCATACTACACCCGATAAAGGCGCCCCACCATAGGGTACCCGAAGACATCAGGAAAGTGAAAGCAGGTGATATCCGCACAGGTATTATCGTCAAGGTTAAAGGCCAGTTATTTGTTGAAGTAGGCCTAGGATCTCTTGTGCCCTTTATAGGTGAGGCTCTTAAAGGTAACAAAGTGAATGTCAGGTTCACCTCATCGTATCCAAACCTCAAGGCTGTCCAAGCTACAGAGCAAGACATTCTTGATTATTGGGGCTATGAAGTAAAAGAGGTTGCTTCAATTTCGAAGCTTCTTGCAAGCGTTGAAAAAACCGCCATAATCATTACGTCGAGAAAAGGTTGCTACTTCAAAAACGTTGAGGCAGGGATTGCTGAATACGCCAAAAAAAATCAGAACATTCTAGTTGCATTTGGAGCACCTAAGCACAGCCTTCATGAGATCCTTGCTAAGGAAGGTGCAAGTATCAGACCCTACGAATATGTTGTAAACATGTTCCCAAATCAAGGCGCCGAAACTGTAAGACTGGAAGAGGCGGTACTTGGAACACTAGCCATATTGAATAGCACTTTAGACTTTACCGAACATTAGACATATGTTAAATAAGATCCATGCATAATAGTAGGCTCTGTTGACTTAATGCAGGTCTATAGTTAGGTATGTCTCGGATTTTGATTGTCACATGATGAATCGCAATAGGATAGAAGGCTCTGTAGCTATGATCAGGTATGGGCTGTACCTCTGTATTTTTATTATTAGCTCTAGGAGATTCTCTAGGCTAGCAGCCATAGCTGTTTGAATCCATGGTAAAAGGAGCCATGTATGATAATTATGGAGCTGGGTACAGAAGAAGTATGTTATGACATAGTAGTAAATGGATGGATGGATGGATGGTTTCAAGACAGACAGATTGACTGGATAAAGAGATATTCTAGATATTTTTGTTGATGAAACACACTTCAGATAGAGACGGTCATATGATTATTATTGTCTATGGATGTTCTACGAACCCCACCCGAAGTCATGTCTTATGATGATCTA
>CAYWRR010000058.1:0-10492 GCA_964460425.1 uncultured Nitrososphaera sp. | reverse complement strand
AGCTAAGCAGATAATGGAATCGCGTTTAGAAAGATAATGTGTCCTGCTGCTGCAACAACAATGTTTGCTATTCTATTTTTGAAGTCGATGATATTTTCTATTAAAGATAGGAAGAGAGTGACTCAAATTCTTCATATTTGTGAAGTTAGTGCAGGCGCAAGTAATAATAGAGATCTAAGAACTTCTAATTTCTGTGGAAAAGGATATTGTCACAGAAATAGAAATCTATGCTCCTCCAAGTAGTGTATGGAAGATCCTAACTGATTTTGAAAAGTATCCTACCTGGAATCCATTTATAAAGAAAATAAGCGGCATACCTACAAAAAATGAAAAGCTTGAAGTTCATATGCCAGACCCGCGAGGCGGAACAATGATCTTTACCCCTACTGTATTAGTAGCAGAAATGGGTAGAGAGCTTAGGTGGCTTGGTAGGTCAGAGGGAGATGCATTCAATGGCGAACATCGCTTCCTGATAGAGCCAGTTGAAAACAACAATGAAGTCCACTTTACACAAAGTGAAAAATTCACCGGTTCAATGGTTGCATCGCTTGAAGAATGGCTAGACACGGCTGTCAAGAAGAATTTTGAAGACATGAATAGAGCGTTAAAGCAAAGAGCAGAGAAATAATAGATGTGAAAGTCATATAAAAACTGGAGATATAGACGATCATTTTGTCTGATTTGTTGCTTTTTCCATGTTGTAAATTCATGTTTAACTAACAGTACTAGTTGCCACTTCTTTCGCTCATGCGTTCTAGAGCTGTATATGGAAGAATCTAAGCAAGTCATTGAATCCATAGTTGCTGTTTAATTTTGTCCGACAACTTCCTAGAATAAGCTCAAAATAATACTGTATCTACCAGATCAAAAAAAATGGATAGGGTAGGAGTTGAACCCACCACCTCAGCAATGCCAACTTGTACATTTTACGTTGCTGGTGGAGATTCCCCTAGTGATGACGGTGGAAGCACTACAAGCTGTCCCCTCATAGTGGGAGGATGATACTTGCAGTAGTATTGGAATATTCCTTCTTGATCAGCTGTAAAGGTTACATTTCCGGATTCTCCTGCTGCAGTATCTATGTCTACGCTATATGGCGGAGTATCGATAGTGAATGAATGTCTTCCTTCTTCTTCAGTTTCTTCCTCTTCTACTGTCCCTTCTTCTTCGGTTTCTTCCTCTTCCTCCTCCTCAGTCTCTGCAATATTGAAGAAGTTTACCGTCACACTATCACCTCTATTAGCTACAATTACAGGAAGAGAATAGATGTAATGAGGTATTCCCGCTGTTGCCTCATCCAATCCTTCTAGCTCTGTGTTAAAGAGATAGAAAGTCTTGTTAGTTGAAGTTGGCGCCATTGTCTGATTTGTTGTTGATGTCGCTGTGGGTGCTGTAGTATTATCTTGCTGCGCTACTGCTTGTTGTTGTCCTGATGGAAATGTTACAAATACGCTCATTGCGACTGCAAGGGATAAAATAGCGGCTATTGCTGTGACGACGAATATGGTCAAAACTCTTCGGCTAATCATCTTAGGCGATAAGATGCGCTTTTCTTTATAATAATGTCTAGGCGAATCCCAAGCTTGGGATTAACGATTTCCTAAGTTAAGGGGCTACTGACTGGGTCAATATACTTTTTTACTTCTTAAAATAAAAGGTTGCCTTAGCCACCAGCCACAAGAGAGGTACACACGCATATTAATGATAGAAAGTGAAGATATTGATGGGTAGCCGATAGCTTCTCTAACTTGGAAAGAGCAGGGGTTCCATTGCCTAAGCGAGCACTGCTGCTAGAAGATGAACTTCAGGTGCTTAATGACTTTCAGATCTACTGGAACTACAATCAATAACAAAATAAGCAAGTATTTGGCATTTGTTATCGTTAATAAAATGGCTGTAATCGTCATGCGGGACAGGTTCAAGCATGCGATCCTTACTGCTTTAGCTGATAACGAAATGTTAAAAATTTTAGACTGTGCAAGCTTCCGCCCGACATCTGTAAACGAAGTGATAAGGGATACAGGAATCTCCCATAGTACAGCATACAGGAAGATCAAGTGGATGCTTGAAGAAGGGTTGCTCTTTGCTGAAAAAATAAGCATAACCGACGATGGAAAAAAATTCAGCCTATTTAGAAGTACACTGAGATCAATAGTTACAAAGTATGACCATGGAAAAATGACTGTTCAAGTTGAATACAACATTAATGTGGTTGAAAGGACTGCTGAACGGTTATTCTCTCTAAGTTCTGACTAACCTTCTTTCAAGGCATCTGCTATCCTCTTGCCCCTCTTTTCTGAGAGGTAGTATCTTATCCAAAGCATAGCGCTAAACATTGCCATCGCCAAGACATGTAGGTAGATACCTAATTCACTGGTTGAAAACACCTCTACAACCCCTTCTTCTCCAAGCAAATCTACTATTTCGCCTGTTATCCATATGAGGATAAACATTGATATCTGGAACTGAAAACTCCTAATGTTTCTTGATCTTGCAGTAAGCCACACAAATATCCCAAGGGCAATCACGAGCAATACAAGCGTGAGGTTTCCAAAGATCGAGGAAAAAAGTACATCTTCTGTCATTTTCCAGTCACCTCCTGTTTTTTTCTTCTTCTTCTTGTATGACACTCCAAGATAGGTTACTCCAAACACAATTAGTACGATTATGGATGCGGGCTCAAACACGCTGTCAGCTATCGATTCAATTCCTTGCATCCTAACCAGATGATATATTCCATGCATCACGATAAAGGCTGTGAGCATGACGGTCACTTTGCTAATATCTCCCCTAAGTTTCAGGCTCAAATACCCTGGAATTATAGCTGCAAAAAACATCATAGCCGCACTGATGAGATCGAGCCAGCTTTCAATAGCCAATGTTTATTAGATTGGTGTTCACGTCGCCTGTTATAATATTAAAATTGATCCCTACTGAAATTCAAAGTTGGGGATTGGATTCTAGTCATGACGGAATTAACACTGCTAGACTTTCTGTCCAACAACATCCTAAAACAAGCTCAATCTAATACTGTAGTTAACCAGATTGATAAAGATGGACCGGGTGGGAGTTGAAGCCACGACCTCAGCAACGCTTTTTTTAATGTTTTTATTTTTAGCTCCTATATCAATGAGCGAGAAATTATTGGGTACAGATAATTTCAAGCTTTGACATTCTTCATGGAAAAGAAGCTATATAGGGTTGTAGGTATTCTCTCATTCCGATTGCCTATTCTTCTCCTATGCTCTTCCTTGCTCTCCTTCCTTTCTGTCTCCTCCTCTTTCTCTCTCGTCTTTTAGTTCTCTATTGAGCAAGAATGTCAAAGCTGCCCTTATAGAAACAATAGCGCCGACTATCGCTAACGACTCAAGAGTAGGATTGATTATAGTTTTTATTACATCTCCTGCAATGAAAAATTCTAGTCCTGTTAGTATTCTAGTAGTAAACTGCTGCTTGATTTGGTATTGGCTCTGTCCGGCTTGCCTTACACTCTTTCTTTCTTGTTTAACAAGAAAAATTACAGTCACTATAGCACCATAGACTATAATTGCAACGCCGATTAGCTCTAATGCAAGGGAGATTGGTTCGAGAATGCTCTTGAGTGCAGGGTCGCTTGCAAGCTGCTTAATGATGGGCTGGACACTAAAAGACAATTAATAGATATCATAGAAGTGGCTACCATAGAATTAATAGGTTTGAGGCAAGTGTTTTAGCATTTTTAATAAAAAAGCCTACGCTATGACCTTGTAAGATTGTAGAAGAAACCTATCATGTAGTTATGAGCTCAGGGTATGTGTCTTAAAATAGGATGCAGCATTGGCATTGCAGTTGAATTTGTCCGACAATTGTTAAAATCAAACTCAAAATAATACCATATTTCCAACGCAGAAAGAAATGGACGGGGTGGGAGTTGAACCCACGACCTCAGCAATGCCCCTGGGTTAAGACATTCCAGTAGACTTGGTACCCTAATTTCTTTTATACAACTATTTTTGATGTTCTCCCAACAGAGAGTGCACCAATACAATGCCCAATAATCTCAAGAACATCGAAATAAACGGACGGCAGTTGCATTACGTAGATCAAGGAGAAGGTCAGCCACCAGTTATCTTTATTCATGGCGGAATCAACGACTATCGGAGCTGGCAATTTCAGATAGAGCCGTTTGCAAAAAACCATCGTGTTATCTCTTACAGCAGAAGGTTTGCTTATCCAAACAAGCAAGCTGGCAATATTGCTACGGAGAGCTCAATAGAGGGGAACACATCTGATCTGGCTGAGCTAATCAGGAAACTCGACCTTTCATCAGCACACCTAGTCGGTCATTCATATGGAGCCTTTACTGCATTGTATTGTGCATATCGCAATCCAGATTTAGTAAAGACACTTGTACTTGGCGAGCCTCCAGTTCTTCCATTCCTTGCAAAGAGTCATCTTATAGACGACTTGGAATTGCTTTCGGGGTTCAGAGATAATGCCCAAAAAGCTGCTATAGAAGCATTTGAAAGAGGAGATGCTGAAAAAGCAGTCCGAGCGTTTGTAGACGGAGTTATGGGGAAGCAGAACGTCTTTGATCAGATTCCTGAGCAGACAAGGAGGCTCATGATGGATAATGCAGAGACTTTGCAGGGAGAATTAGAATCTGGAATGCCCACTTCTTTTACTGTTGAAGAAGCCAAGCATATCTCCACCCCTACCCTTTTAGTAAAGGGAGAGCTTAGCCCAAGGTTCTTCCATAGGATTATAGACATTCTCTCTGATAACATGCCAAATAATGAACAGGTTACTATTCCTGGTGTTACTCACGACCTTGGTCGCATGACAAAGCCAGATATTTTCAATACAAAAGTAATGCAATTTCTCGCAAAGCATGATAGTTAGCTGCAACAACAAGAAAGTAGTCAGTAGCTGCAATATAGCGAAAGTAACGACATGAGGCAATTTTGAACTGGCTGATTTGAAAGGTGTCATTAGGCGGATATTATTAGTGTCGTCCAACCACACAAAAATAAGCTCAATTCAATGCCGTATTTCCCTCACAGAAAATAGTGGACCGGGTGGGATGATGATTTGAACCCACGACCTCAGCAAGTATATTCTATTCGAGTCCTGTCAGCCATCGATGAAGACATACACAATGTTTCTGCTCATATTAGAAGAAGCTGACTGTTGCATAGTTAGTGGCAAAAGTAGGTTATACACTACATGACTGCTGCTTCTGCAGGATTAGAGCTTAAACATTGTTGACACTATCCCTTTCTTTTGTGAAGTTGCAAAAATTGTAATGATAGATCATAAGCTTTAAAGATGACGCTGGGGATTCAAAAAAAGGTCCCCAGCGGATGCGATCAATCGCTCACAAACCAAGGAGGAGGAAGATTTTGATTAGCTTCAAAACTCCTTGGAAAACAACGGGCTTGCTAAAAGGCTAACAAGCCCTCTTGTGAGCGATTAGCGTACTAAGCTATAACATAAGATATTAACGCTACGGAATTTTTTTACCCAATAGTCATCTATCTCAAAGCTTTGTATTGCACGTTACTCTTTTCTGTCGAGTATGCAGACATATTATTGTTTTTGTCCGACAATTACCAAAAACTAGCTCAAAACATACCGTATTTTACCAGAATGATAAAGATGTACCGGCTGGGATTTGAACCCACGGTCTAAGGTTCGATGGTACTCGTCCTGCTCCGGATGCTGATAGATTTCTTTCATCTTCTTTTGAAGATAGAATAATGTTTGCTTTATCATCATAAAAAAATTAGAAATAGAAGCAAGGCTCTGTTAACTTAACGACTTTATTCCCAATTTTCACAGTCAAAACGCTGAAAAAGTCAGGAATGCTATCAGCATAGACCTTTTTTGATTTATCATATGCAGGCTTCAAATACCATAAGCAGTTTATGCTCAGAATGCCAATCAACCTCATAGCAAAAGCAATCAGTTACTACCCATTAAAGCAAAGAAAACAGAAAATATAGCTTTTTAAAGTAAGGGAATTTGGCTTAACAGAGCCAGAAGCAAAGACGATGAGGATAATAATCACGAGCGTTGGTGGTATCGCCATTTACATAAGGGTAAAGACGGTATCAGAGATTGGACCTAGTATAGATAGATGTTGTCCTTTATCCCGATGAATACTATTTGATTTAGCGTAGATTTTATGAAGACTAAAAGTATGAAAGAACACAAAAATAATCCTTATTAGATATTAAGATGGACACAAACTATTATTACACAAATAGCTTTTGCAGAAAATGATTTATGTCATAGATACTCAATCAACGAAGAATTATGTCAAGTCGAGACTCTGAACAGTATAAGGAGGGTCAACGTCAAGGCTGGGGTAGTGTAGCTGATGGTTGGCAAAAGTGGTGGAAGATAACTGAGAGAGGTACTGAGAAAGTTAGCAGGAGGTTAATAGAACTTGCAGAGATAAAACGAGGTTCTACAGTTCTTGATATAGCGACAGGTATAGGAGAACCATCTATTACTGCAGCAAACCAAGTTGGTAATAGTGGTCATGTGTTAGCTATAGATATATCACCACAGATGTTGTCCATTGCAAGGCAGAGAGATATCTCTTCAGGTCTAGAACAAGTAATCGAATTCAAAGAGGGTGATGCAGAAACAATTGATTTACCAGCTTCAACATTTGATGCAGCGCTTTGCAGGTTTGGATTGATGTTTTTACCAGATCTTAGAAGTGGTTTGTCAAATATTTACAGATCACTAGTAGATGGAGGTCGTTTAGCAGCCGCTGTTTGGGCTTCACCAGATAAGGTTCCCTTTATTGCAGTAGCACTCAATACAGTAATGAAGGAAACTAAAAGTCCGCCGCCACCGCCAGCAGGCACTCCTGGACCGTTTAGCCTGTCTGATGAAAATATGCTCACCAATTCTCTTATCAACTCTGGATTCAAAGACGTTACAATTGAAAGAATGGATGTGAGTTTTGATTTTGATTCAGCTGAAGTTTACACGAATTTCGCATACGAAACAGCTGCTCCCGTTCATGCAATGTTGGCAAATCAACAGCAGGAAAGAAGAGAAGAAATATTGAAAGCAATTACTGAATCCGCCAGAAAATATGCTGAGAATGATACACGCAGTATGAGGCTGAGTAATGAAGCTATATGCGTAGTCGGGACAAAATGAGGATAGTAAATAAAGTCCCTAAGCTTACTCATCTAGGACTAGAATAAGCAAATGTCGGACAAACGGTAGGATACGGCATTGGCATTGCTGCTAGATTGTCCTACACCTACCAAAATTGAACTCAAAACAATACCGTATTTCTAATACAGTAAGAAATGGACAGGGTGGGATGATTTGAACCCACGACCTAGGCCAGCTTTTTGGACTGATCTTTATACCTATCTGAAGAACTAGTAGATGCAGAGAGGGAGAGGGAAAAAACAGTACACTCTTCAAATCCCACCCGCTCCATCAATTTCTTTTTGCATTCTCTAGCCCTATATCCTCAAGCAAACTTTTGGGGGAACAGATAGCCAAGAGGTTTTCGATAGTCTTACTTGTAATCCTATTAACAACTGTGCTTACAATTGTAGTAATGTCACTCCATCATCAATAGCGAGCTGCGTTACTAAGAGCGGAATGGAAGAGGTGCTCGCAGTTGTTGTTGCTGCACACATTGCCACTCTAGATGACAAGAAGACGGCTCAGGGTTTTGCTTCAAAGACCAGATTAAATGGCGTCTGTGTTGCCCGACGGAACTTTGAAAAGCCTGCCGATGTTACTATTTCTCTTATTCTTTTTTCACCTGCTTGCGCACCTAGCGCAGGTCCATTTTCGTTTAAGGATGCAGGAACGCAGATCACTGTAGACCCAGAGTAAAATACCCTTCCAACTGGATTCAAATTATCCTCTAATCTGTCATTAGCAAATGGTTCTACAAGCATCCATGTGCCATCTTTTTTCTTCAATGTTTGGAGAACATGCTTGGCTGCTCCTGCTGGGTTTCCCATGTCATGGAAGCTATCAAAGAATGTTACCAAGTCATAATCATCCCCACGATAGTCTGTTGCTCCCGCTACTTCAAATATTATGTTCTTTAAACCTTCTTTTTCTGCTTCCTTTCTTGCCCGTTCAATGGATGGTCTGTGATAATCAAAGCCTATAATTTGTGAATTAGGGTATGCTTTTGCCATCAGAATTGTCGATATCCCATGACCACATCCAACATCTGCTACCTTTGCGTCGCCTCCCCTTCTAAGCTTTTCTTCAATACCTTCTAGCGCGGGAATCCAGCTTGTTGTTAGGTTTGCTACATAACTTGGCTTGTAGAACCTCTCCGAGCCTTCAAACAAGTAATGATGATGGTCTCCCCATCCAAGACCTTTCCCAGTTCGAAATGCCTCAATGATTTTTTCTTGGTCTTTGTAAAGTCCTGCTAATGCTTGATAGAAGCCTACTATATATGCTGGGCTATTCTCATCTGTGAGCGCTAAAGCCTGCTCTTCTGGGAGCGTATATGTACCTGCAGCTGCATTGTATGTAACAAAACCTCCAGCAGCTTGAGCAGCAAGCCATTCCTTTATTATACGTGGGTATGTGCCTGTCTTTTTTGCTAGTTCTTCTGGTGTCAATGCCCCTCCTGCTGGTTCTGCCATTGCTTTGAACAATCCAAGCCTGTCACCTACAAAAGTAAGCAATGCGCCATATGCTGCTCCCCATTCCTCAACAGCTTTTCCAATAAACTCATTCAACTTTGCTTCATCTACTACCATTGTTATCTGAACTCCTTTAGAGTTCATGCCAAGAACAATATTCTTGGCTATTTAGATGATTCTCTAAACTCTAGTTCGTTGGAAGAAGTTACAGAAACAGAACTGATCTTTACTAATCACCTATTGATCTCATCAACTAGACGTTTGACATTAGTATTGTATGTAGCCGTACAGGCGATACAGGATATAATAGCAAGCTGAGAGATGAAGTCTGAAAATGTCAAATAACATCTCAACAAGAACTTCCTATCAGACTTTCCAAGGCATTGCCGCTTAATTTTGTCCGACAACTGCTCAAAAACAAGCCTGATCTAATACCGTGGTTCCCTCATAGCAAAATATGGACCGGGTGGGAGTTGAACCCGCGACCTCATCTGCTGGGGCTCATAAGCTCCATATCATTATCTTCTTCTTGTCTATTTCTTCTCTTTTTACTATTATTTCCATTCATAGGCAGTTGTTCTAAACTTCTGAGCTGCTGGATCAAATTCTGATTCTAGTATCATAAGGAGCCTATTCATCCATGATAACTTTTGAGAATTCGTAAAACCAGACACCATGACCATCCCTTTGATTTTTCCGCCGTCTGCCAGCTTGCTTTTCTCATGAGCCCACCACATGAACTGCTCACCTTCTTCTGCTGTCATGAATGTCCCTTGATAGCTAACATCTACAACTCCGTGAGGATACTGAGTCATGATGCCTGAACCTACATTTTTGCCGCTTGGAAACCTGCCTATGCCCTTTATTTCAGAAGTAAAGCTCACTTCCATGGTTACTCCCTCTATTGGGTGAACCTTTGTTACCTTGAACCCTGTTACATTACCACTCTCTTCAAAGAGTTTTTCTCCTAATGTCATGCCAAGCCGCATTGTTCCTTTATCTTTTTATGTCGTTCTCCCAATTCTATTAGAAGAACGGTACCAAAATTCTGCTATGAGAACAATATACCTTGGTATTGCTGCTGATTTTGTCCGACATTGACCTAAAACAGGCTCAATTCAATACCGTGGTTCCCTAGCAGAAAGAAATGGACCGGGTGGGAGTTGAACCCGCGACCTCAGCGAGGAGCTCTTACTAAAGACGGGCAGCTGTAATTAAACAAGCAATTAAATAAAAAGAGTAGTTATCTTGTGCGATTATAGAAAAAGACTTACCTAACTTCACCGTTCAAAATGTCTGATGCGTCAACAATTTGACCAATTAAGGCTCCTTCTTGGTTATCATTCAAAATCTTGAACTTACCTCTTCCAATATGTTGAAGTTGTGCACGAAATACTTGATTAGAATATTCAACTCTACACCATGTCGCTCGTCTGTCGTCATCAGCTTGACATTCTTTTCTCTAGAACAACAAAATCTTTTATCAGCCGAACCATAAAATGTCTAAAATTTATATTATAATAATTTTCCTGTGAAATTTACCCTCTAACGGTCACTTAATGCTATTAAAAACCTCCTCTCGGCAATGACTACATTATTCTCTTACAGTAAGATGTACATTAGAGAAAGACCCAGAGTTATGGGCTGTAATTGGTTTTGTCCCAATTGTTTTAGCTAATATGTGACCTCAGCAGGTATGGTAGTTAATCGAGCAGCCCAGCAGCAACTATCGACTTTTTGTTATTGGCGAGAATCCTAGTAGGTGAAAAGGGGCTTTGTCTGACAGTTTCTTAGAACATCCTTGATTTAATGCCGTAATTCTATATCACTAAGAAATGGACCGTGGGAGTTGAACT
>CAYWRR010000057.1:0-10639 GCA_964460425.1 uncultured Nitrososphaera sp. | reverse complement strand
TACATGACACTCAATGCTATATAGATGAAGAAAGTAGAAGCCATGATCAGGTCTGAAAAGATGCCTGTAGTGAAGGAAAAGCTCAGACAGATGAAAATTGGGGGTATGACGATTTCTACAGTATCAGGATGGAGTAAGCAGCGTGAACTCCACTTGCAATGGAGAGGTCAGCCAGTCGCATACGATCTACTACCTAGAGTGAAGTTTGAGATAGCACTTCCAGACGATCAGGTAGACAAAGTGGTGCAGGCAGTCATCGAGTCTGCAAGAACCGGCGAGCACGGAGACGGAGTGATATTTGTGTCAACAATAGAGCAGGCATTCAACATCGCTACACTGGATAAAGACGAAAAAGTAGTCGCCTGAAAAATGTGCAAGAAACTGTCGCTTCTTGCACTTACAGTAGTAGTGTTTCTTCTTATTACCTTTAATTTTTTTTCGCCAGGATTGGCTGCAAAGTACTACTCTGAACAGACTGACTTTACAGAGACTTTTGTTCCTATGACAAGGCACAGCTGGGATAAAGACGACATAGAGAGCTGCGTATACAAGGAAGACGGCATTGACAATGCATACTATGTGTGGACAAAGCTATCTGTGCAAAAGTGGCGACAGGCACTGCAGGAATACACAGGCAACCAAGAAAAGTGGAACATCTCTGCTAGGTTTGTCAAATCTGATGCAGAGCTTGAATCATGTGACATCAAGATATATATTTATGACAAATATAGCGATTTTCCAGATTATCCTGCACAGATAGGGGCATATACATCTGTGACATTCAAGGACGACCCCAGCGGGGAGAATGGGAACAACAACTTTGATTTACGACTCTATCTCTCGCCACTTGTACTGCATGGCGACGGTAAGACTGAAATAAACCTGCCCTCATATGCCTTCAGGAACTCCGCAGTGCATGAAATAGGCCATGTGCTTGGCCTTGGTCACATGCAATTGCAAAAGGGATATTTGATGTCGCCTCAGTTTGACTTTTGGGAAACAAATGAAGAGCTTCCTATAACTACGCTAGAGCTTGATTCCCTAGTCAAAGCCTATGAAACTGACGGATTTAGTTGAACTGTTATATAGATATATATCGCGTGAGAAAGGTAAAATTTGTCATGCCTGACAATGAAGAGGAACATGGTGAGCCAGTGACTTGGAGCAAATGCAATATTGTATTTTCGACCGAGCGCAAATACATGCAACATAATAGTGAAATGCAAAGGATAGCAGAAAATAGCTAACTACAAGTACTACAATATTGCTGGCCGGTGAGGAGCAGACATGTCTATATATCTCTATCTTTCTTCTCTCGGCTCTGTTAACTTAAGCCAAGTTCTCTTTCAAATGATATTGGCCCTTTTCTCTTTCTTTTTTCTGCAATAGATAGTAGTAGCTGTGTTGTTTTTGCTTTTGCTAGCAGACTGATCGCTATCCTGAGCACGTAATACTTTGCTATTTGAAGCTAGCCTGATAAATCAAAAGTCTATATTGACAGCATGTCTGACTTTTGCGGTGTTTTGCCCGTGAAAGTTGGTAATGAGTACTTAAGTTAACAGAGCCCTTCTCTCTCTTTTATCTTATCTGGACCGAATTTATCAATCAGTTTTTAATGAGGGGGAGAAGCATATTCTTAGCTACTCAGAGAGTTAAGTTTAGGCATATAATAGAGTATTTCGATTTCCTATCCTGTTGAAGAATATTTTTCCGGCCTCTTAAGACTTCATCATGTTCTTGCCCGACTATGGTGGTCATAGTTTATAGACATATACTACAGAAATTACTATACTGGCTCATGACATGTATGTATAGAAGTAGCATCAGGTAACGTAAAGTGGAGCGGACATCTAGCAGTCAGTCTGCTGCACAATCTCTATATAGGAACTGCAATACAAAATCAGAACAAGATGAATCTTGGATGCTATCTGCAGGCCGGCAAGATAGCAGCAGAAGTGAGGGAGACTGCACGCAAAAAATACCACGTAGGATTGACGCTCTTTGAGATCTGTGAATCTGTTGAGGCTCAAATCCACAGTCTAAATGCCGAGCCGGCATTCCCAGTTAACACAAGCCTCAATGAGATAGCTGCGCACTATACCGCAGAGCCAAATGATGATACCTTGGTCAAGGAAGGAGATGTGCTTAAGATAGATATTGGCGTCCACATTGATGGTTATATAGCGGATACAGCTGTCACAGTCTGCTATGACCCAAAATGTGAAGCACTTGTCAGTACCGCCGAAATGGCGCTCGGCGAGGCCGTAAGAATTGCAAGGGCTAACACAAAGGTAAGCGACATAGGAAGAGTCATAGAAGCTACGATAACAAAGTTTGGCTTTAAGCCAATACAGAATCTAAGCGGCCACTCACTTCAGCAATACACGATTCACGCTGGCAAGTCCATACCCAACATCTGGACGAGAGGATCTTCATTTTCTCTTCTGACAAATGAAGCGTACGCGATTGAGCCATTTATCACTACAAGAGATGGCCAAGGGGTGGTTTACGAGGGTAAGACGAAGAACATCTTTGGTGTAACATCCCGCAAGCCCATTAAGAACAAGGAAGCAGACGATCTTTTAGACCTCCTCTGGAGCCGCTACAAAACCCTCCCATTTGCACTGCGATGGCTTACTGACAAATATGATGAAGAGGATCTACGTAGACTTGTCGATATGTTGGTCAGGAAAAAGAATGTGCATGTATACCCTATACTTGTTGAAGGACACAGCAAAATAGTCGTTCAAGCAGAGCATACTTTAATTCCTACAGAATCAAGCGTGAACATTATAACACTTTAGCTCTTGAGTCTTCTTCTGGATACTCGCCATAGATTGCAGTTACTACTGTGTTGGAAGACTTACACTTCTTACATTGCAAGCCAGAGCCATAGACATAATCTTCTTCTTCATAGTGGCGCTTGGTTTTCTCGCTGCACGATTGACAGAAGTCTTCAGAGTATATTTCTGGCATGATCTCCTTCTTTTTGCCAAACAGCATTGCTATTATTGCCCGACTCCTATTGTGTTTCCAATGCCTATTACCATGACTGACTGACCCTCAGATGTCCTGTCTTCAATAACGGAATAAACGGTGTTTGTCACTTTTTCAAACGCATCCGCTATTTCCTTGCGCATGATCGTGATTGCATCCTGCACAGACTGCTTGACTATGATTGCGTATATGGGGATGTTAAAGCGTGTCGCCACTTCTTCCACTTGGTACTTTTCCACACCTATGCCGCCGATAGCAGCTCCAATCCCTTCTGCCACGTCGCCAGTCTTTTCGCCTTCCAGCTTAAGCGCTGCATCTATCATAATAACTGTATCTATCTTGATCCCCATGTCGCCTGCTAGACGAGATATCGCTTCACCTGGTCTTCCGACGGTTCCAGCAGGCCCTTCAGCCTTAAGAAGATATAGCTTTCTACCCTTGTATTCATCCTCACTGTATATTGTTTCCTTTGCTACATGCTTCTTTTTCTTTCCAACCATCATTTTACCAACAATCATAGGTCCTATTCCGTCGCCTATTGGCTGGCCGCGCTTGAATGCGCTTATGGCCTTTTGCAGTGCTTCAGCTTCTTCAAGCAAGAGAGGCATGACCATTTGAAGCTGTACAAGGATGAACATACTCGTAGTGCGCTTGCCCATTAGATAATAGTGCCTTACAACCTTGTAGATCAGGTTTAGAGCAGTTGCAGCCTCAAGAATGTTTTCTATCTTTGAAATTTCCTTGTCGTCTGCACCATAACACAATTTCTTGATCTCTGCGCGGACTCTGTCGTCTCGAGTTCGCATGACATGATCCAGCTTGCGCACCAACCCAGTTGGGTCAAGATCAACAGGTAGAATTGTAAAATATTCCAAGAACTTGTCAACTCCAACTGCTGGATCGCTTGATGTAGAAGATATCTTTATCACAGTCTTGACATAGTCGATTGCTTCCTTCCTTGCATTTTCCCTCATCGTTTTTAACTTGGCAAGCGATTTTGATATTTCTCCCATAATTACACGCGACTGAAGCTTTTGGGCATACATCAGGAAAAATGGGATTATGGCAAGTGACATAAAGGAGACCCACATCCATGGGCTGCTAGGATCTAACCCTTCTCCTCCAAACAAACCATTAAGCTGAGATAGAAACGAATAAAATCCTAGCATTTGTTTGCCTTTTTCCAAATTAAAAAAGTGTACAAGCTCAATTAAAGGTTGCGTTATATCTGTGCTGCAATAAAACCTGCAATAACAACACAGGACAAGGCCAGATCAGGAAAAAGAAGAATGCATTAAAGCAAGCATGTTCTCATACCAAAGTGTACAATCATATTATAACTCCTATAGTGAGACTATGATTGCTGCTGCCTTTATTGTTTAGTGCACACATATGTGATGTTGTCGGCCAGAGCACTAGATAATTTGGCAATACTTGGCCAAGACACAAAAAAGGTTCAACAAGAGCAAAGCTTCATCCAAATCAGGAGGGTGCCTAGAGAGACCTATAGCCATATTGAATCAGGCAGAGGTGCAATAATACCATACATATTGTGAGTGATGGCACCGCTAAACCATACCAACGCAAAACAAGTGCATGCCTTAGAAAGCTGCTTGTCATCCAGTATTGGCTCTTAAAGAACCAGGTTAACTAATCTACCGATGATACACAAGAGTCTGAACATCTGAGCGATGCTATCTACCTACTTCCCAAGAATAGAAATTTCCAAAGCTCATTGATCCCAGCGCCAGCTTTGGCACATTTATAGACAAGCTAGGTGATGTTTTGGTAAAGGTTGTTGACAAACCACTAGGTCAAGCACTAAATTTGGAAAGGATGTATATTCCTTATGGCCAGTTCACTTGAGACTGGGTGCTGCAGTGTAGAGTTTGGTGCAGCAGCATCGAGTCCTCATCATGACTTAGAACGCTTTGGCATTCTTGAAGCTTTTGGCTCTCAGACAATGCGACCTAATAATAATAGTACTCGGCACAGTTAACAAAAAATGGCACCTCTCCGTAGGGTTGTTTATTACCGAAAGGCTGAACCAAAATATGTAGTAGATATGGGAGCTTGCATGCTATTCCTGCAGGATTTTGTACTTTGACTCATACAATGTTCTGCCAGGAGTAGATAACATATGATACTGCCAGCTGATGTGTATGTTCCTGGTTGCCTCCTCGCCCTGAAACACTACTCCAGGCAATAATGCTCTTGCAAGAGAAGAGAAAGCGAAGCACCTCGAAGAAAGTGTAGAAATTAGTTTCCTTTATGGCATGTACACTTGCATTTGATCCTCTTCAGGTCAAATGAACAATCATGATCGGGCCCGCATGCATTGCCTACTGGCCAATCGCCAGGACAGTCGCTGTGGCGATTACGCTTACAAAAGAATGTCAGCATCCTACTACTAGGAAATGGGCTTATAGAAGATTTAATGTTTTAGATCATAACTGAATGTTAAACAGCTGAGGTGCATAGATCGAGCCCTCGCGCACTCGCTTGACCCTTGCAACCGACAAATAATGGGGCCAGACTGTCACCATTACAGATCCTTCAGGGACGCCTTCAGGAACTTCGATAACTTCAATGTCATTTTCATTCACTCCATATTCGCTCAGCCTCTCCTTTGTGAGCTGAATATGACCTGCTGGCATACCACTACTATAGACATAAACCTTGCCGCTGTACTCGATTCTATCTGCCATCTCCAAGGGCAGGTTACAAGTGTCTATCAAAAAAACATATCTCAGTCAGAGCCTACGTCACCAAATATCAACTTCATTTCATCAAATGTAAGCTTTTTACCGGTGGTCATCTTTTTGAGCGCCACTTCTTTCAAGGCGTTACGGCGCTCCTGGTACTCCTTGTCGCGCTTTGCGCGCTCTTGTATTGCTTCCTGCCGTGCAGCTCGCCTCTCTCCCATCTCTTTCTGCTTCTTGTGCCGATATTCTGCTGTCTGCATGCGAGACTTTTTGAAAGCAATAGCGTTAAGTTGAGTCTCTATCATTTCCAGCTTAGCGGCAGCTTCTCTCGATGTGTGAATTACCTGTCTACGCTCCTCATAAAGTCCTTCCCGGAGGTTTATCAGGTTGTCTAGACTTTCCTTTAGCTTGCCTATTTTGGTACCGTACTCCTCTTTCAGCTTAAAAATCCTTCTGACCTGATCCTTTATCTGGTCATACTGTGCTGAAACGGTACGATATCGATCTTCTTTTTTGTGAATCATTTTCAGCGTATGCAGCTTAGTTGCAATTTCCTTGGACCGGCCAACCAGTTTGCGCTCTTCGTCCTTGGAAAGTTTCTTAGTCTGGATGTCCCTCTCTATCTGCTCAAGTGCTTTCTGAAGATTGCGCATGTCGTTACGCTCCTTTCTCAATTTAGCTGCTACAGGGCCAACTTTGTCATCTAGGCTCTTCATCTGGTTCTTGGCCTCCATGAGGCTCTCTCGTAGCTCTACAAATTTTGGATATTCAATGTCCTTTTCCTCGTTAACCTGCTTTAACTTTGAGCGAAAATCATCAAGCTGGGATCTCTCTTCATCTATTTGCTTCTTGACGCTGTCAAGCTTGTTGTTTATCTCTTCTATCCTCTTGTCACTTGTCTTTTGCTCTTCTTGAACAGCCCTCTTAAATTCCATCAAGGTCTTGAGGTTAGGATCTAACTCATCGTCGCCAGAATTGCTATTTGTGGCTGTTGCTGTCAATATAGCACTGCTACCACTGTCGCTGTCTCGTACCACGTCGCTTACGGAGTGTAGTAACATCAAAAATATATTTTTTGTCATTCTGGGGCTCTGTGTAAACGTAATTAGTATTCATTTTAGTGTACTTCCTACATGGCAACTGCAGATTGTACTACATCTTTATAAGAGTAGAATACGTAGTGTACCCTAGCGATGGATGATTTTGAGAAGAATTTTCCAGGCTTTGACTGGAAAAATACTCCTGCCTATAAGCATCCAGGCGGAAAGGACTGCCCATGCCCCAAGCATGAGTACATTAGAGAACAGATTAATGTAGCCAAGACAATGAGCGAAAATAACAAAGAAACCTCTCCAGAGTTTCGTCAGAAGGCCCAGGTGACCCTTAAGTTCTGTCCTGACCACTATGAAGTCTACTTCAAGGAAGTGATTCCATCTATGCCTTTCAAGTACCGCTTCATGACAAAGGTGGCGGTCAGGCTGGGGGCAATATCGATACAAAAGCTAACCTATATGCAGTCTGACCAGTGCTTTTACTGTAAGTTTGGCTCAGGCGGCTTTGACAAGAAAGCAGAGCTTCCGCCAATCTAGAGACTGATCAAGTCCCGGGAATCTAACAGCATGTTCCTGAGTGTTGTCTTGCTGCTAGATGAAAAGCCAGTTGACAGAACATTACGGATGACTATTGAGAGATATGAGAACTTGCAGCCTGCCTCTGACAAGTAGCCATCATAGAACGACTTGGCGATTTCGCCGTACCTGTCCAAGTCCATTACACTTGCAAGGAACGATCCTATGTCCATGCTTCTTGAGTAATGCGAATTAGTTTTTCTCATAAATCCTAGGTCAGTTCTTATGACAGACTCGCCCCTTGAAAGGTAGTTTTGTGCCTTGTTGTCTACGAAGGCATAGCCGGCCTGGTGAGCCTTGCCTGTAATGGACCCTGCCTTGTATGCAAGCGTAAGGTTACCACCAGTAGCAAGTGCCCTGTAGATGTCTCCACCCTCAATATATTCCTCTATTAGGCCTGTACTAGACATCGAAATCAGCATAGGTGTAGATACTCCAATCTTTTTTAGGTTCTTTCTCATCTCGTAACCTTCATTTCTAATTATTTCGCTAAACGTAAGTGGAGCAGATGGATGGAAGAGCAGCATCGAAATAAGCGAGTAAGCATAGATTATTAGAAACTCGTGAAACTGTTTTGTGGGCTTGTTTCTCTTCACTATGACCTTCTGGCCATTTCGCTCCTCCAGTGACACCTCACGCTGCCAGTTTACAAAATACAATCAAAGTTATATTGGCTCAAAGGCATTGATTTACTTTTCAATACATAAAAAAGTAGGTGAGAGACTGTATTAGCAGTGGTAATGCTAGTTCATGAGGGTCATGCTCAGGCAATGCGCTTCTTTACTGGTATTAACGCCGATAGCTATGACCTAATCTCGAGACTGGCGACGTTTGGACAGGATATTGCCTGGAAACATGAGATAATAAGGGCAGTCAGCCACCGTAGCCATATTCTGGAGCTTGCCTGCGGAACCGGCATTCTATCCTCAATGTTAGCAGAGAGAGGCAAAAGCGTGGTAGGGATCGACCTCACATTTGAATACCTCCTCACCTTGAAGCGTAAGCTGAAGATGCCCATAGCGCAGGGCACAGCCGAAGTCCTACCATACAGGGATGAATCCTTTGACGCGATGGTATCCTCCTATCTCGCCAAATACGTCGATGTCCAAAAGGTGATTGACGAATGCTGGAGAGTGCTCAGGCCTGGGGGTATTTTAGTATTTCATGATTTTACTTATCCTAGAGGGATCATATGCAATCTATGGCACATATATTTTGAATTGCTCAGACTAGCAGGAAGATTTGTTACATCATGGAAGGTTGTTTTTGTGCAGTTAGATGATGTCATAAGAAAATCAGTCTGGGTTGATCAGACATTATGTGCCCTTAGGAATAGAAAATTTCAGAATGTCAATTGCAGATACTACACAGCCAGCACCTCTGCTATCGTCTCTGCTGAAAAGCCATGAGTGCAGAGAACAAGACGCGCATAAATGAGTGGTTCGTCCCTAAGTTTGGGCCTACAAGATTTCGCGTCTTTGTTGGCTTGCTATTTCTGCCCTATACCGGCATGTGTGTTTCATTTGCCATTATTGGCTCAATGCTTGCTGATGAGATAGCATGGGACAGGGTAGGCGCGATTGCATTGATTTACACACTTGCACTCGGAATTTCTGCTCATGTCGCTGATAGCCTTGGGTCAAAAAAAACCAAACCATGGGGCAGCTACTTTACTAAAGTGCATCTTTTGACCATAATGGTAGCAACACTTACAGCTGCATATGTGATAGGACTCTATTACATTGTATTCTTTGTTCCATTCCTGGCAATCATTGCAGTGCTCGAAGGGTTCTTCTTATTTACGTACAACTATGAAACATGGGGCAGCCTATTCCACAATGACTTTTGGTTCGCAGTATCATGGGGATCTTTGCCGCTGTTGGCGGGATACATCATACAGGCAAATTCAATTAGCGTCATCGCATTAGCGGCTGCAGGCTTGACAGGACTTGCAAGCTATGCCGAGATCAGGATGTCTAGACCCTACAAGCAGTTAAAGAAAACAAATGGCAACTCTGATAAGGCCAGGAGGCTTGAGAATGGCCTCAAATCTATCAGTGTTGGCACGATAATGTTTGCCCTATCTATGCTTGTATATAGGATAATCTTTTCATAACCCTTCTTCCGTATCATGCATATTGTGGCAGGTGCAGTTCTGAAAAAATGCGATTTTGGAAGCTGTATACTGCAAAACATTCTTGAACTTGAACGAAGATCTGGGATCAAGCTTGGGCTGGCTCAAAAGACTCTGTTGGCAGAGACAGGTACCATAGAGCAAGTTCTGAGCATACTCACAGGCTCTGCAGTAAGGGTCAATATAGTGGAACAAAGAGAAAATGAGAAGACAATTTCTAGAGAGTCTGTGATACTGAATGATGCAGACAAGGTGCTCATAAGAGCGCACAGTAAGATTTTTGTCTGCAATCTACCCCGAAAGATAGCACGCCAGATAAGACAGAAACAATTAGGTATTGGAACAATAATAACTAATTCACACCTTGAGACATTCAGGAAGATAATTGAGGTTGGATATGACACAGTGAACAGGTCGGTTTTCAGAAGATATCAGATCATTTACAGGAAAAAGGTTGCGTTCGAGATCAGGGAAGAATTGGTAGGGGTATAAAATAGGAGAAAAAGTAGTAGTTATGTGGGATTGGAACTCATGAAGTTATGTAAGTGTCCATCAGATACCGAGTTTATTATTGAGCATTATATATCACAACTCTCATCAAGTGATCTATCATCTGCCCCCCTCTACTTGTCTATCTGAATATTTGATTTATATCCTTGAAATGGGTATCCATACTTGATAGCAAAACAATAACATGAAAACAGGTGAGGGGAAAGGCAATAACTTTAGAAAAGGAGGAAGATACCTTTACGCTGATTATACTCCATTAGAGCAAAACATAGATTTCTTATCTCAACTCAAGGATTTCTGTAGTCTTTCAGATATCATTTTCCAAGCGCACAATGACTTTGAACATCTCAGATCGGTACTCGCTAACGCAGAGTCTTTGGAATCTGAAATAGTCTACAAGATAGATCAATTAGGCAGCGCCCTTGTAGATATCTTTGGCAGTTTTAGTATTAGGTATAATGAGCCATTAAGAGAAAGATATTCCATTCCAAGTGAAGCTGATCCATTTGTAATAGCAAGTAATACCATAAGAAGTAACATTATCCATTCTCGGGAGGTATTTCTTAAACAATCTGATAGTTATCGAAGATACATTTATTCAAGGATTGAAGGGTCTTTGAGTAATGCATTGGAACCTTTGAATGAATTGATTTCAAAGGACTATG
>CAYWRR010000056.1:0-10651 GCA_964460425.1 uncultured Nitrososphaera sp. | reverse complement strand
GAAGGCTCCAAGGATATGGATGTAATGGCTGTCAAAAAATGCATCAATCCCTCTTGTGGTTTAACTCATGACATTAACAATGATATTTACAGATGCTCCTGTGGCTGGCTTCTTGACATAAAGTATAATAAGAAGCAAAGCAGGGAGTTGATAGAAAAATTCTTACATCGAAGGGATCATGGAGGCAACATTTACAACGAAAGCGGAGTATGGCGCTTTCGCGAACTAATCAATTTTGCTAGTATAGACACAGAAGACTTTGAAGAATGCGCCCGCTTACTAGTGTCGCTTGACGGCTCTGAAGGCCGCCTTTCGAAACCTTACAAAATGAGCAAGGTAGCCGAGTATGCAGGCATGGACCATAATTCATTATTTCTTCAGCCAGAAGGATACAATCCGTCAGGTTCGTTCAAGGACAACGGCATGTCGACTGCAATGACGCATGCAAAAATGCTTGGTGTCAAAAGGATAGTTTGTGCCTCCACTGGCAACACTTCTGCTTCTGCAGCAATGTATGCTGCGAACGAAAATATGGCATGTGACGTCTACATCCCAAGAGGCGAAATTGCCCCTGGCAAGCTCGGTCAGGCCTTCCAGTTTGGCGCGCAGGTAATACAAGTGCAAGGAAATTTTGATGATGCTCTTACTGCTTCGCTTATAAACGCTAAAGAAACCGGGGGATATACAGTCAACTCAGTCAATCCATTCCGCTTGGAGGGTCAAAAGGCCATCCTTTACCGAGTTCTTGAGTACCTTGACTGGAACCCGCCGGAGTGGATAGTGTATCCGGGTGGAGCACTAGGTAACACATCGAGCTGCGGAAAGTGCTTGATTGAGCTCTACGAATGGGGTTGGATTAAGAGAATTCCACGGCTGCTAGTAGTGAATGCAGAGGGAGCAAACGCATTATACAGACTGTACAATGGATTCTTTGAAGACAAGCCTCTAAGATGGAACGGTGGCAGGCCAAATCTCGCGATCATTGACCGATATTATGCTGACTTGGACCAGAAAGGAATTAGGCCAAAGACCCGTGCAACTGCGATTCAGATAGGTAGACCTGCCAATATTCTCAAGGCACTACGTGCCCTAGACTTTACTAATGGTGTAGTAGTAGAAGTGAGCGACAAGGAAATGAGCGATGGCATGTCTATTGTTGGTTTAAATGGCTTTGACTGCGAAATGGCATCAGGTGCAGTTCCAGCAGGTATTAGAAAGCTCCGAAGAGAAGGGCTAATGAAGAAGGATGATGTAGTAGTCGGCATCCTTACCGGAAGGCAGAAAGATCCTGCACTTGCGGTAGAATATCATATAAATATAGACAATATGTTTGCAAGGCCACCAACAAACTACTAAGAGTTTTTGTATTTGTTTGGAAGAGAATGTTGATGATCTTATTACTGTACTGACAGTATTAAAGTCACAAGATACTAATAATACCATTAATAGAACTTTATTATCTTCCTTTTGCAAATGATACTAGATATAGGGTATCTGCTTATACTTATGTACGGCTATCTAAATCACCCTCTTTTTGTCAATTCGTCAGATGCTGCTCTCTTTAGAGCGGAAAGTATGGCATTTGCCTTATGCTCTGTTTCTGCCCATTCAAGCTCAGGATCGGAATCAATAACTATCCCTGCTCCCGACTCGACATATGCCTTGCTGCCATTCACAAATAGAGACCTTATCGTTATTGCAAAGTCGCATGAGCCATTGAATGAAAAATAACCTATGGCGCCAGCATAAGGTCCTCTAATAGAAGGTTCGAGTTCATCTATTATTTGCATTGCACGAACTTTAGGAGCGCCTGACACAGTGCCAGCTGGAAAGACTGCTTTGACAGAATTGTATGAATCAAAATCCTTGTGCAATCTACCCACTACGTGAGAGACAATATGTTGCACATGACTAAACTGCTTAACAGTCATGAACTCCTTAACCTCAACCGTGCCAAATTCACAGACCCTTCCTATGTCATTTCTTGCTAGATCTACAAGCATTGTATGTTCAGCAATCTCCTTCTCGTCCTGGAGCAATTCTTGACGCAGCTTTTCATTCTTCTTTTCATCCTGGAATATCTGCCTTGTTCCCGCGATAGGGAACGTCTCGATATAGCCTTTCGTGAGACGAATGAGCATTTCAGGGCTTGAGCCTATTATGGACCTATCAGACATTTTTAGCATATACATGTATGGCGAGGGGTTTACTTCTCGAAGCTTAGCATACAGACCAATAAGGTTGCCCTTGACCCTAAACTTCATGCTCTTTGCAAGCACTACTTGGAAAATGTGACCATCATATATGTAGCGCTTAGCCTTCCTCACCATTTTTACAAAGTCTTTTTTGGTCATGTTTCTCTTTGGCGTCGAATATGAGAACCTAGCAGCTTGGCTTTTCACCTGTGCAATCATATGCTCGATTTGTTCTAGCCGCGATTTTTCAAGGAAAAAATAGTAAGCTTGGTTTTCTTTGTGATCAAAGAGTATCCCGTCATCATAGATCCCAAATTCTAGCAGCGGAAAATCGCTAGATGTTTTGTTGTTTTTGTTATTGTTGATTGGCAGATGCTCCCAGAACCGGATAGCGTCGTAATTGATATATCCTACCGCGCCACCAATGTAGCGAAAACGATCATCATTCACTTTGGGCATCAACTCACGTAGGCTAGATAGAGGTTCTTTTGTAGGCGAGCTTTGCAGAATCCTTCCGCTCCTATCTTCAACCTTGAAATTATTATAGTCGCATGTTACAATCAGTTTGGGGTCAAAGCCAATGACAGACATTTCAGCTAGCTCTTGGGGTCCAATCAGCGACTCTAAGATGAAGACCCTTTCATAAAGGAAGTAGAGCTTCTTAAAAAGTTCGAACTGGTTTTCAGAACTGGTAAGCTTCTGTACCTGCACTGAATTGCCTATGGGATGGCCAAAAGCAATCACTCTCGCTCATATTCTCCTACCTTATAAATGAGTTTGCAGCAAAAATAAATTTAAACCTTTGTTGTTTGGTAGTGAGTGGCCATGACTGCACCTTCTGATGCAGACTGGACTAGCAAAGCGTATTTTGCAAGAGCCCCTGCGGTATAGCGAGGTTTGATACGCTTCCATTTCTTTATCCTTTTTCTTAGCTCGCCTTTCGAAACCATAAGGTCTATTCTGCTTTTTTGCATGTCAATTATGATTTGATCATATTCCTTAACTAAGGCAATTGGGCCACCTACCATCGCTTCAGGAGCAACATGACCTATCATAAATCCCCTGGTCGCACCCGAAAACCTTCCGTCTGTTACCATCGCAACTTTTTCTCCCATCCCTTGTCCTACGACAGCGGCCGTTACTGCCAGCATTTCACGCATTCCAGGCCCTCCTTTTGGTCCCTCATAACGGATCACGATTATGTCACCTCCTACTATCTTGCGCTTTGATACAGCTTCAAAAGCGTCCTCTTCTGTGTCAAATACTCTTGCCCTACCAACAAATTTCTTGCTTTGTACTCCTGCAAGTTTCATTACGGCGCCTTCCGGTGCAAGTGAGCCTTTAAGCACCTTGAGTGTACCTTCATGCTTGATTGGGTTGTCGAGATGTCTGATTACCTTATTGTCAATATCAAAGCTAAACTTAATGGATTCCAAATCTTGCTTCATAGTCCTGCCACTGACTGTCAATACATTCCCGTTTAAGAGATTCTTCTTGAGCAGACTATTGAGTATTACAGGGACGCCACCGACCTTGTCCAGGTCGGCCATGATGTAGATTCCGCCGGGCCTCATGTCTGCTATGTGAGGAGTGCGCTTGCGAATCCTTTCGAAGTCTGAAAGCCTCAGTTTTACTCCTACTTCCCTTGCTATTGCAAGGAGGTGAAGCACAGCATTGGTCGAACCGCCTATTGCATTCGCCATCATAATTGCATTTTCAAAGGCTTCGAAGGTCATGATGTCGCGCGGTCTGATGTTGTTTTCAACTAGGTTCATTATGGCCTTGCCAGTGTCATAGCAGATTTCGAGCCGCCTTTCGCTCTCTGCAGGAGCAGAAGCGCTTCCAAGGATTGACATCCCAAGCGCTTCACTAATTGAAGCCATCGTATTTGCCGTGTACATGCCAGCGCATGATCCTGCACTAGGACATGCAACGTTTTCAAGGCTTACGAGTTCCTGCAATGTCATCTTGCCGGCGTCATATGCCCCCACAGCTTCATATACATCCTGCACTGTTACTTGCTTACCATTCCACAGACCAGGCATGATAGTTCCGCCATAAACAAATATCGAGGGTCGGTTCAGCCGGCCCATACCCATTAGTGTCCCGGGTAAGCTTTTGTCACAGCCTGATATACCCACTACGCCATCGTACTGATGGGCCCTTACCATTACTTCAATAGAATCTGCGATTATTTCACGGCTCACGAGAGAGGCCTTCATGCCCTCATGACCCATAGCAATCCCATCAGAAACTGCAATCGAAGTGAACTCCCTTGGCGTGCATCCTGCATCTTTTACACCGCGCTTAGCACTCTGGGCGAGTCGGCCAAGATGGATGTTGCAAGGAGTGGCCTCATTACATGTAGAGGATACTCCTACCAGTGGCCGGTCCAAGTCTCCATCTGTCAGCCCCATTGCCTTATACATTGCCCGATGCGGGGCCCTTTCTGGTCCGTCGAGCACCTTCCTACTCTCGAGCTTCATTGCAATTATCGATACAGGTGCATATTTTAAGATTTTTCACTCACTCAAGAGTCGCTGTTATCTTGACAGCATCAATCCCTTCTACCTTGAAAACAGTCTCACACATACCACATTCAGCATTACCGCTCGAAAGATCCTTAGCAAGCACCTCTTCATTTAAGTAGTCACACTTGGGGCAGCGGAAAGAGAAAGTCATGTCAAAGCTTTCGAGCTCGAGTGTTTCGCCCATCTATGTAAAATTCGGATCCTTGGTCTATTTAAAAATTCATGTGCCCAATAGCAAAAGATAAACAACCAACATACTCACAAGCTAATACGCACAGCATGACCAAACCTTGCATCTTCTGCTCCATAATAGCTGGGCAAGAGCCCTGTGTGCAGATCCACCACGATAACGGCTTTTTAGTCCTTATGGATAAATATCCAATCAACCCGGGTCATGCACTAGTGATGCCGACAAAGCATTATGAGACATTGCTCCAAATGCCTCATGCTGAAGTAGGCAAACTGTATTCTTTGGTGCCCACAATTGCTAGGGCAATAATATCAGCTGTAAAGGCTGACGGTTTCAATATTGGCCAGAACAACGGGATAGCTGCAAACCAGATCGTTCCGCACGTACATGTTCACATTGTCCCCCGGTTCCATGATGACAGCCCGGACGGAAAATGGCCTTCCAGGAGAGTTGTCTCTCAGGAAGACATAGTCAAAATAGCACAAAAGATCAAAGATGAAATCTCTTAAGTTGTTCAAAATAACTTATGGTAATCGTCAATACGTTAGAACTCCATTCAGTATAGGGGCGTTATTGGTAAGCTAAGAAAAGTTGCAAAGCGGTGTGTAGCTGTCACCAGGATTACATGGCCAGCAAGCCAAGAGATCTGAGTGAAACGAAATATTAACACTCACAAGTTACACTCGGTAGAAAAAACTCTCATTTGAGATACAGCTGCTGACACAATATGCTAGTCTGGTTATAATCTGCTACAATTCTTTTGGCAATAAATCAAACTACAACTGAAGATGATGAGCTGCTTCTTTCTTAGTCCATTTCATGGGCTCCTTTCGCATTGATTTCTAGAATTCCTTTATTCTCCTCATATGCTTGTTATGTTCCGCCAAATACTACACCGCCATACAATGCCCATGCCCGCTGATAGAGCCAAGTCTTATCATGTAGCAGGTTCACAAAAAAGATCTTTATCGAAGGGAGAGAATAATTATGTCTTTGTGAAATGTACAGAAAAGCATATTCATACTACTACGGATCCATGCTTTCAGAAACTTTCTCAGTCTCCGGATTCCACGTCCTCATATAGATGCGATGATCCTTCTCCTGTCTGTTGATGCGCCTATCCATGCATATCCCCGCGAGTACAACATATGAAGTGTCTGAGCAGCTCACTATCCAAGTAGAAGATTCTAACCATTTCAAGAATTATGGATCTCTTAGAAATCCCTCTTCTCCACATTGTTCAATCGTTTTGACAAGAGCAGTAGTTCCTACGTAATCCCCTATAAGATATCTAGAAGCTTCTTTTCATGATTGGACCATCAATGAATAGACCGCTGGAGTATTCATGGCAAGCATTAGAGTTTTTAGTTAATCTTGTAGCCAAAATCGATAAGGTCGCCAGTCAGTATAAGAATATGAGACTCTATGGAGACCAATCAAATGCATCAAGCAGTTCATTGAGCTCGTCATTACAGCTATGGGGATGTTTCCTGTGATTACAACCTTCTTTCCTGTGCAGTGCCTTCGAAAGTCAAGTATTTAGGCAATCGCCCCGCGATTCAGATTCGTGTCTTGGCATTACTTGTTCTTGGAAGTTAATGAGGTTGAGATCCAATTCCTCCGTGAAAGATAATGAATCAGAAGTTATGATAGAAGCCAGAACAAAATAAAGGGGATGTTATGTGAGCAATGGTGGACATATTGGTGACGGTAATAATACTGCGATGATTTGGTTCTAATAATTAAGGTCATGATTGTTCAATTGTTAGAGCGTCGCGCAACATCAAAATCAAATTCAGAATCTGGGGCATCTTCGCCCTAGGCTGCAATGGCATAAGGCAAATGCCTATTGACTTTCCTTAAGCATTAGGTGACGCCTTTTTGTTATCTCGAGCTCGTTTTCCTCGAGAAGATATCTCAGGTCATAGTCATGGCGCGGACAAAGGTACAATATCAGCTTGAAAGCGTTGACATCTGCAAGCGAGTCCGTTTCTACCATCATCTGTTTTTCCCCCGCATCAACGTTCAAAGCATTGATATCACTTTCTTTGATGACGACGTAGACGGATGCACGTTCAAAGCAGGCAGCTACCTGACACGCTGGATGCTGCAATGGAACTCTAAGACCCTCGCCATCATCGGTTAGCATACTGTAATACAGTATGTTAGAATTTCATATTTACAGGTTATTTCTGTCTCTAATGAAGTGTTGTTAGTAATGAAAAATTACAATTTATTTTACTATATAGTCTATGAAACTGCTTAATACTATGAGTAAGAAATAACTTAGGAATATAAAATACACTTATAAATTATGATTACAGATATCTTTCCTATTCGTAACTATGCTTCTTTAATCAAGAAAGATTTTAGAGAAGTATTGCTAGTAAAGTTTGAAACATGATCAGTCATATTTTATAACGCAGCTACAATCTCTCGCCTCATAAGTAAGAAGCTTGGGCTTTTCACCCCAAGGTCTAAGACTTTGCTAGCAGTAGGCTTCTAGTACGGAAAATGCCTATGCTGATTGCAATTTTCTACCTTAGGCAACTTGATGCAGTGATATAGCTCCAGAACTCAATTGTCCAAAGAGACTTTGGTCTATTGTGCTGGGTTGAACTACTACTATATTACGCGCGTTCAAGCAGCGAACGGCTTCCCTAAGAATACAAATATAGCCTTCCTCTTAGGAGGCCTTGATGGTATACATCTTTCAAACTAAGGGGCGTATCGAGGGGTCTCTTCTCAACAATAAGATATATCAGGGTAATAGGTCAGCTGTTCAGTAATTGTGCCCCTTGTGGCTATATTAACATATGTTCGCACCACCATGAGGATTCCAAGTAATAATCTTGCTATGCGTAGACTATGCTGAATAATTATAGAAAAAAATATTTTGCATTTATGAGTTATTTTTCAACTCATGTCTAGAAGGTCCGACCGGTATTGGCCAATGACCTTCGACATACCTAGCATATAGCTTCTGGCAATACTCCGGATCGGTTGTGATGAGGTCCAAATGCAACCGAGCACCTTACAATCATGACATGTTCTAGCAATGTCCCACTCCGGAGCATTCCAAATTTCATCTATGCTCTTCTCAAGAAGGCTATACGTGTTCTCCGGGGAATTAAACTTCCAACACGGTACTATAACGGTGCCATTTGCGTTTACAAATATACTCTTCCAAACTCCGCACTCATCAAAATGAGTCCGACCATGTTCTATTATCTGTTGGAAATATTCTGGTGGTATCAGCATGCGTAGAGAGCCAGACTTTTTCATATATTTGAGAATACTTCTGCACACCTTGACCATAGTTTCCCGATCCGGTAACAGCGAATACTCAACATCAGATCTGTCTTCAACAAATGTTAGAGAGATTGCGCTTGCTCCAAGATCCTTCGCCCTGTCAAAGTAAGTCTGATCGATGAACTCTTGCGCATTGAATTTTGTTATCACGCTGTTAAAATAGTGCGGTACTCCATGTTTTGTCAGCAGGCGTAAGTTGTCCATGACTCTCCCAAAGATCTGTGGAGACACTCCTCGCACCTTACAGTAGGACTCTTCATAAGTGGAATCGATGCTGCATGTCACAAACTGAATATATTTTCTAAGATTCTCTAGATCAATCCTGTGCAGTAGCGAGCAGTTTGTGATAAGCGTTATGGGTATCTTGATGTTGTGCAGATACTCAACAAGCTCCATAAAGTCCGGCCTGCTAGTGGGTTCTCCGCCTTCCATTATGCACCAGACACAATATTTTGACACCTTGTCAAAGACAATCTTCCATTGCTGTGTCGTGAGATCGGAGGTCTTGGATAAAGTTATTTGTCCTTCCTTGTCAGGATGACCGAAGGGACACATGGGACAATAAAAATTGCAGTAGTGCGTCATGCTGAACACTGCTACGACAGGAAGCCTCCTCCCTAATGTAATATTTGTACCCCATTTGCTGATGAGTCTTATAGTGCGAATCATGTCAACAACCAATGTACGACTTTTGCAGCAGCAGTTCCTTTTAAGCAATTCCCCTGCATAGAAAACCTTAACAGTACAGTGACATCCTTATCTCAAACAGAATGAATATCCTTGACTTCGGCATCGAGGTTATCGCTCTTTCAGCATCAGGTGTACTGGCTCCTGGCCCGTTGTTTTTAGCCAATCTGGCCTACGGTACAAGACACAACAAATGGTCTGGCATCAAAGTTGCTTACGGCCACACCGCTGTCGAGCTCCCTCTAATAATCTTACTAGCAGTAGGGCTGTTTACGTTTGATGCTGCAAAAAAATATGCCGGCATCGTAGGACTGATTGGGGGAATCGCTATCCTTGCCTTTGCAGGTTTGCAAATAGCAAGTATTATTAAAGAAAAGCGAGGACATGTTATGCACTATATCGCAGGCAGCAAAGGCCCATTTATCGTGGGCATTGCCCTCAGTGCGTTTAACCCCTTCTTCATTCTATGGTGGTTCACAGTTGGATTGAAGTTGATAGCAGATTCCGCAGCTTTTGGGGTCACTGCCGGTATTGCCATTCTTTTTGTGCTTCACATTTGGATGGACTATGCGTGGCTTGCCAGTACTGCGTATCTTGCTTCAAGGGGAGCCTTTATTCTTAAGTCAAAATACTATCCGACTTTACTCTTAGCACTCACAGTGGTACTGATATATTATGGAGTCAGCTTTGTATTGCAAGCTGCGTCGCAACACATCTCCTCCTAAGAAAAATTCTATGGACTTTGAGACTGAATGTTGGAATCCAGATAGGGAGCTTTCCTTTTGATGTGCTCCAGATACTTTATTGCCTATTCGTGAAGTTCATCAAGAAGCTCCTTGAGCTTATCTCAGCTGTCCACCCTTTATACCGATTATCATGCATCTCTCTACAGCTGGAGTAGTATTAATTTTGGAGACGATACCTGTGGGTTAACTGCTGTGATTTCATTTAGCGCTTGAATTACATATCTACAGGCGCGCCTGCTATGGTCACATTAGACTTTTAGATAACATTCATTGATTTGACGTAAACCTAAAATTCACAAAGTAAGTAATCTATCCATCATTGCTACAGTCTCATAGAAGTGACGGAGTCGTAAATAATGTGAAGAAGCTTATTTTCTCTTTTGAAGCCGGCGTACACTATATTTTTACTGTTCCACCGTCGTAGGCCTCAAAAGAGCGGATCAAAGTCTTAGTAGACCAGATTATTATCTTATTATCTCTACTATTATTATTGATTCTTCCAGCCTAGCTCCCAGTACTTTGCTGTATCAAAACCTTCGTATAGCCTAACCAACATGACCTTTACTTGTCAGTATAGATAGCTAATTCGTTATGAACGCCTGGAAAAAAGAAATACACTACAGTGCCAATGGGATTGCTACGCCTGCACTCATAATACAAACTTTATCTAGCACGAGAAATAGGGACTTCTATTGTGGAGACGTTTCTTACCTTGCCGTCCTCCGACTGCACTGTCTCGGAGCCAAGCTTAATTGGTCCGATCTTGTATCCAAGTGTGTCCATACGTTTTACAATGATCTGTGCAACATCTACTGCTCTGGTGATACTCTTTCCTCTAGCTTTTATTACCACTATTGGCTCGTTTGCTAACTGCACTAGAGTTGCTGTAACATAAGTCATGAGCGGCTTCTTGCCAATGAATATCTCATTACTTGAAGTGCGTTGCCTGACTGAATTGGTGCTTGTCGACATCGTGCGAGATGATTCAGC
>CAYWRR010000055.1:0-10655 GCA_964460425.1 uncultured Nitrososphaera sp. | reverse complement strand
GTAGAAGAGCCGTTGAGTATTGGCTATGAATTTCACGAAATGTCTTCAAATCATTATAGACTAGTAGATTGTGACTCCCAGGCTCAATCAGTTTCTTGTCTATCATCGTTTTGGCTATTTCTTCAGAGCTTTCATGCAACACCACTTTCTTGGACTGACGATGATTATTCTCTTGCTTCATTGAATCCATTGGGTTCATGTAGTACTTACTCCTATCATCATCCTATTGTGATGTTGCTGTATAGTCGCCATAACAGAATTATTCAATTTCTGAATATTGTCTTCAGAGTAAGCACACAGTGATGTAATCGGTAGATCAAATTGCCTTTCTAATGATGATTCCCAAACTATGAGATGTTTAAGCATACCTGTGCTGAAGAATGGGTTCACGTCTACAACGAATCTGAAACCTTTTCTTCCTTTGTCAAGTGCTTTTCGTACCATCTTTACCATCATGGTCTTGCTTCTCTTAATGTCAAATTTGCCATCGATTAGATGCCATTCAGGAAATGTCATCAGCATAATCCTTCCGTTCTCTTCTAAACTCTTCACGTCTACATTCCATTCTCTAGCAATTCTCTCAGAGATGATATTTTTTGGCAGTTGGCCAGTTACTAGCAATATGTCCTCGTCCTTTTCCAGTAGACCTATTTTCAAAAACCTCAATGACTGCTCCATCAATTCCTCTGGTGTCTCAAAAGCAACAAGGAAATGCTCTCCGCTGCGGGCTCTTGCTATTGTAGATATTCTCAAAAGAGATGTTATTTCTCTTACTAGGTGGTTGATTGATATTGGTTTTTTGATGATGGTTTTTACTTCACTTAGAGAAGGAAACACTATCTTGAACTCGCTTGGATGCACTTCAAAAGCAGAAAGAAAGCAGCCAGTAATTGTAGGGTCAAGCTTTCTTATTTCTCTGTATAGCTGAAAGCCGCTTAAACCCGGTGTCCTAATATCTAGGATGGCAAGGTCATACTTGCTTGGCTTAAAAGAATCAAGCACTTTTTGTGGAGAGCTATAGTCCTCTACCTGAAAGCCGTTAATTTCCAACCCGCGCTTGAGAACATGAATATCTACCTCGTCATCGACCAAAAGGATCCTATATTGTTGTTTGATAGCGCTCGTAACTTTTTTGCGTGATGACGACGAGAAAGCTTTCATTTTATTATCTATATTCTAAATATTTGCTCTCTTACTACTTAACACTGTGTATATGTTACTATCAATGATTGCAGAATATGGTATATACAATAATAGCAAAAGCGCTCAACCGACCACCTTGGGGTGGCACTTGATTCAGCAAGAACTTTAAAGCTTATATTCCATATCATATACCAAGGACTAAGAATCCTCCAAAAGAACCGATAGAGTTCTGGGGTCCACCGAACCAGCTTATTACAGGGTTTCTTATACCACAGGATCGAAAGAAAAAGAGTACATTCAGAGAAATCGCAATGTACCGAACTCTAGGAAGAATAATAATAACGATAAGAGTTACCACGCCGCTGCTATTGGAGCGGCAGCAGCAGCTACAAGTCATATACGTGTCATCCGACAAAAAATCAACCAGATTCAAGAACTGCTCTAATGCAATCAATTACTTCTCGGAAGTCCTCTTCTTCAATGCAATCAAGAACTGAACCTGCCAATCGACCACCATTATCACCGTCTACAATTAATTATGTCTGGCGATCTATCGGGGATTGGAGACTCTCGGGGAAATTCTGGAATCAGAGCAAATGCGGCAACTGGTGCGATGGCAACAAAAATTGATGAGTCATTGCCAGCATAAGGTTATCATTCTCAGAGGCATACCGTATTGACTAACATAAATGTATTATTTATAAGAAATTCCCTAGATTTTTATGATTCATACTGTAAGAGAACTCAGCATTAATAGAATTTATACTATCAGAGTGTTCTTGTCATAAAATCAGGACTTATAGAGCATTAGCGGTCTTCCTAGTAACAGGGTAGCGCAGAAGAAGCTGGCTATGGCTGACGGGTTCTGTCAACTTTATGTACGATAACGCTACTGTTGTTAACTGTGGGGTCATGAAACAACATGACAGTTCATCTATACACAATAGGTTATACGTAACAGGTATTGAAGAGAAACAACTTAGCATAAAACAATGTTCGACTCATCAGATAAAGAATTAGAAAAGTTACTAAATTGACTTCTGATGATCGAAGGTTTTGAGTTCTTTGTACACTGCCAGCTTGGAACACTGCATTTACGAAAGCACATGCGCTAGAAGATGCCAGTGGTAATTTAAAAGGACAGAAACCTTTGGCCCCACACTCGAATTAATTATCAAGTTTGTGTCTTAACGCTTAATCTGGCCAGTAGATGAACTACTTGAGAGAGGAAATCAACTACAAACTGGATATAAGGCCGACCCGATAATTTTGTTTGCAGAAGATGTTTTGGGTGCAAAAAATGCTCATATTAGTTGTTAAATGACCCAGATTGCTACATGATTATGATAATGTATATCCTTTAAAGCCCGAGCGATCGAACCCTCTTTACATCAGGGGAACTAATTCTACCGAACCGGCAAATCTACTGGTTCTTAATATCCCAACACTAAAACAATAGTAATAGACATAGAAAAAATGGCAATGCACTTCAAAGCGCCGAAATATTGAAGAATCTAACTAAATGCCAATCCCATTTGAGGGGCAGCAAAGCCTTTATAAGATTGATCGGTCGGTTGCTGCAGAGGTTCTGCTTGAAATCTTTGTCAGATATTTGGAGTGGGTGCATTGTAGCAACGACTGGAAGGAAAATGTCACAAAAGGTTACATTTACCTACCATAATACAAAGTTTGGAACCCCTTTTGCATTTTTTGGCAGTATCTGCTGCTGGTTGTATTATTATCATCATTTTCTTCTCAGAAGAAAGGACACAGAGATATTTGATCATCCATTAAGGTAAAGATCTGTGGAATAACAAATTTGGACGATGCCAAGAAAGCAGTTGCTTTTGGCGCCGATGCTCTAGGGTTCAAAGTAGGAATAAAGCACAAAACTGAAGATGAGGTCTCTCCGTATCAGGCAAAAGAAATCGTTTCATTATTGCCACCATTTGTATCTTCAGTGATGGTCACACATCTTTCTGATTCAGCGTCCATAATTTCATTACTTAAGTTAATAGAAAGTATTGCCACTATTCAATTTCATGATAAAATTGATGTGAGCGAGATAGAAAAAGTTAGAGAGAGGTTTCCTTCAGTTAAGTTGATCACGACTATTCATGTAGATCGTGGGTTTGGGCCCCTAAAGAAGTTGCATCAATACGATGAAGTAGTTGACGCGATTATTGTTGGTAGCGTGAATCTGAGGGAAGATCGTATTGGAGGAACAGGAATGACTCATGACTGGTCAATAACTAGAAGAATCGTGAACGAAAGTCTCTTGCCTATTATTCTGGCAGGGGGTCTTACCCCAGAAAATGTTCAAGATGCTATAATCACTGTAAGACCGTATGCGATTGATGTAAATAGTGGAGTCAAGGTAGACAGGTTTTCAAGAAGAAAAGACCCCGTTAAGATGAAGAACCTTATTTACGGAGCGAAAAATGCATTTACCAAAGTAGAGATAGAGCAAATGAGTGAGAGTATCTCGTGAGTATCTAGTTGAGGGTATTCTACCCAGCGAAAGAGAGAAAGTTATCTTTCAGCTATCTTCATAAATCTAGATTGAAACCTTCACTAACGCTTCTAAAGGCACACTGGGCTTGGACTAGGGCATATAATAAAGATATTTGTCTCAGAAACATGAATACTTCAACGAAAGTGGGGGGGGGCGAAATAGGATCAAATCCTTCTTGAATTCTACTAAACTCGCTCCAATATCAGTGCTTTTTGATGTATTACTTCAAAAAATATCTTATCAATGCAGATGCGTTCTACAGTAATCAGGAAGCTTCGATAAATTGGTTCATTCATTTAGTATTTTTGCACTCGTAGAGGAAAAAGAACATCAAAGCCAGTATTCAGTTCTATACTTGTTAAATGGCATCTGGTGCATAGACTGCAGCCAGAGTGACGCGTATATTATGCCAACACTTTCCAAGAAAGAAGCAGAACAACAACAACAGCAACAACAGCAAGCCAAGAATCGCTATTGGCAGAATGAACTTGACTCGCTTGGAATAGAGCCAAAACAAAAGACAGAAGAACTTAATGATGACGAAGAACTTGAAAAGCTAGCAGATATTATCAAACAGGCAATGTTTCAGGACTATAAAGTAGCATATAGTGAAAAAGGCGATGCTTATAAAGAAGAAGCAGAATCGACTGTTACTGTTGGTGGATGATTATATTAGAAAATCTGTTTTGTTTTTGTTTTTGCCATCTCGAGATTTGTCTCAATTTCCGGCTGCGTCCCACCGAACCAGCTAACTATAGGAGTTCTTAGCATTTCAAAACCTTCTACCAATCCCGCAGGCGGTTCATATAATGATCCTTCTAGCCCTCTCGATTCTCATCAGTTACAGGCAGTATTCTGTAGATATTGCCATTAAAAGTCAATATATAGAGAAAACCATCAGATCCTGTTTCAATATCACTTATACCCTCCTCAAAACCACTGCCAAATACAATTTCTGATAGATCTTGCTCATCATCAGCTACCCGATCTGTCAAGTCATCCGGATCGTTGTCATCCAGTTCAATGTCTGTTCGATTATCGTTTAATTCAAAATAATATAGATTGCCATTGTTGATGTCACCAACAAAAAGGTTGTATGCATATTCAGGTCCAAACGCTGTTGAATTAAGAAATTCAAGATCTGTAAGTCCAACTGGATCTTTCCAGCTAAATACAGGGTCAGCATATTTTGAACCATCAAAAATCATAAGTTCTTCTTCTAGATCTGCTTGCTCTGTATTAGAATGAGATATTGGTCCCATAATTTGATTCCATCCGCTGTTGAATCCTGGATGCACAATATTTATCTCATCATATGAATCTGGTCCATTCTCAGTATCCCAAAGAACTCCGCTTATGGGATCTATTGCCAGCCCAAAACTATTTCGTATCCCATAAGCATAGTATTTTTGCATCCTTTCACTACTGCTTTTAGAAAAGGGGTTGTCTGTGGCACCAGATCCATTTTGTATTATACTAATGATCACAGATGTGTCATCAGCAGCAGGACCCTGGCGAACATTTTGTAATTGACCATCCCTACCCAAGTCACCTATAACTGCATACAGGTTGCCATTTCTGTCAGCTTCAAGCTTGCCTCCATTATGAATCGATTCTGGCTCTGCAGGAAGGTCCAGAATCATAGTACCGTTCACCAATACTTGATCTTCTTGATTCCATTCATACCTGTATACTCTGTTTCTTGTCTGATCCCCTCCATGTGACTCTGTAAAGTACAAAAAGACAAATTTAGTATGGCTGGATGATGATAGTTTTTCCATTGCTGCGATTCCAAGAAGACCCTTAAAACCTTCATCATTAACCTCAACGCTGATTACTGGCTGGCTCTTAACACTGCCATTAATTATGGAGATTACATTCCCATCATTCTTCTGAGTAACCAAGAGCGTATCATTATCTACGAAGACCATACTTGTTGGAGAAAGTAATTCTTCTTCTATAACTAGCTCTACGCGGAGAGCTTCATCCTCTAATTGAGGAAGCGACAACTGTTGTTGTCCAAATGCAGGGATTAGGAAATGACAGGTGGAGGTGCCACTAACAGTACCATTATCGAAATAGTGGGTGGCTATAGGAAAACAAGATAGAAAAACAATAACAGTAACGGCTGCACATCCTGAAAATACACCTGTTGACAATTTTTGAACCTAATCTAACAAAAATACTAATAATAGTTCTTCTAAATTCATGGCATTTATAGATTGTTAAAGTTAAGTTTGCAGTGCTCTCTAGGATACTTTATCTATTCACTATAAGGAACTCATCTGGAAAGTAATTTGATATGCTAATCTATCTTATCTTACCACTCAGCTTTTAGCTACGGTCTTTCTCGACATAACCAGTAAGTTTCGGGAGCTGACAGACAGGCAGTGGGATTTCATCAGGCCTTCTCTTCCACACCCAGCCCATACACGTAGGCCACAAGCAGATGACAGAGGATGTGACTGTTAACAGTATATACTGTATGTGTTATTGTCTGGTTGTAGGTGGATGATGGACATGCCTGCCAAGTATGGCTCTCACAGGACTGTTTGGGAACGCCATAAAAAGTGGAGTGAAAAAGAGGGTTTGGAAACCCATTATGGATTCTCTGGTTTCGCTTGGCTATCATCATACAGGATTGGTAGATGCAGATGATTTATCATTAGACAGCGCGGTACAGTTGCTGTAAAAAAAATGGAGGGGCAGCAGGAGATTAGGTATAAAGGTCACAACAAGAAGGAGAAGGGAAGCAAAGTACACATAGCAGTAACACTTTCCTCATTACCAATCACAATAGACATTGGACTCGGCGATGAACATGAAAGCAGCAGGAGACTGTTCCCTCTTCTGAAGAGCATCAGAATCAGAGGTAACCTAAGACCAAGGAACAGGCCAAAGCAGATTTATGCCTTCAACAAGTACTATACTCTATGTTGGTGATGATGTACCTTGCATGTAGAAGTATTTTGCCGCCAGTAACAAAGACCGCGTGAACAAGAAGAAGAAGCCGGGCAGACAGAGTATCTTTGATCATGAAATGTACATTAAGATTAGGAGTAGCGTGGAGAGATTCTTTGGTTGGCTGAAGAGTTTCAGGAGCATTCAGATCAGTCATGATAGACTGGCAGTAACATACGTTGGGTTTGTGCAACTAGGATGTGTTATGATTCTAATTAGGAAGGTTTCCAGATGAGTTCGATCGTAAATTTTCTATAAATACTAGTGGAATGATCGGTAGATGACCACAATTGAACCCGGAGTGCCTGATTAATGGATTACGATGATCTTTGCAATAAGATTTTGAAGAGTGATGGCAAAGTGCGGTTTGCAGGAATATGCGATGAGACTGGAGAGATAAGGCATGGTGGCCCTAGAAAGGGTCTTAAGAACGTGCTCAGTCCAGAAGAAACTAAACGTTCATTGTTGCAGGCCCTAGCCAGATGGAAGCTTCGCGATGAGCTTTCTGCCAAGACAGGTAAAGGAAAATATGCCATGGCTGAATATGAGAAGATGAAGCGGATTACCTTTCCATTAAACGAAACCCACTTGCTTCTGGTGACAACTGATGTTGACGCGAATCATGCGAGAATCATTGAAGAAATTCTCAAATTGAAAACTAGGTTACGATGAGAAAAATGCATGAAGGGAGTCCAATCCAATAGTATGACACTTATGTACTATCTACAAGGCATGCGCTGGGAAATCCTTGACTGTAATCTGTTTGTACATTGTATAGGAACATCTGAGGTTTAATGGCGGCAAGCATCGTTGCTCCATCGTACTCAAATATCCTCAAATGAATGTCACTTACACTCTTCATAACCTCAAGTGACTTGTAGTTAGGTCGAGATACCATTACAAGCAAGTTGTTTGAAGACCTAACTAGACGGGAAAATTCTATTACACTTTTCAATATGGACTGGATCTGATCCTGATATTCTAATTCTACAAAGCTATAGTCTGAAGTGACTAAACATCCGTCCCTTTCGTGACTCAATTCGAAATAGTTTTTCTTCCAGGACTCGTAGGCTTCTACAAATGTCTTGCCTGTTCTAGGAACTAGATAGGCCGGCTGACCTACAGATTGACTGTCGCTTCCTCCCAGTATTCTTAAATTTTTCTTCAGGACTCTTTCATCTGCGTGTGGAGAAAGGTATCTAGTTACGGCTGTCACATGTTGATCTGCTGCTGGGATAACTAACGCACCATCTCCTTGCGAGATGAAATTCAGGGCCAGAGGAGCAAGTATTGGAATAAACACAAACCTGTCCACTTCTTCGTCCATTTCAATAGAGATTATACTGCCACGTTTGAACCCGCCACGGAGCTTCTCATCCAATTCTGCATTTCCGCTCGAAAAAGAAGTCCGGTTATGCTGAATAGGACTGAATTTTTTTATTGAATAGATAATCTTGTGAGATAAGCTTGAGAATGTTCTGAACCTTCCTCCCACAAGGGTGAATGGTACCTTTGCTCTGGAAATGTGTGTACCTTTGAGCTTTTCTAGCTGCATTTCCCTTAGCCTGTACGATTTGTAAAAACTCTGAGTAAGAAGCACCACACCATCCACAAGGTACTCCATAGTTGAGGTTTCCAAATCTTCTGAGAGAAAAATCAGGAACCCAACGTGCTTGTCTGTAAGGGAGATCAATAACTTCTCAGTACGGATTCTTGTGGCTACATCTATCTCCTTTGAAATGGTGTCCCATGCATCGAGAATCACGAATGGTCTACGACGCTCGCTAAGCGACACAAAAGGATCCTCAACTCTTCCAGTAAGGCTTGTTATTGAGTTTATAACATTGGTAATTGTAAATGAAGGATCATCTAATACTGGTTCTACACCTGAAACAGACAACACGTTTTCGGGTCTGACAAAATTCTTGATCCACGGAAATCTATTGTATAAATCGTGTTCACTCATCTTCCTTGATAGAAAGATTATTTCGAATTTATCGATGTTGTTGCTCGCAAGCTCAAGGGAAAGGGTTACCTTCCCGGTCCCAGAGTGCCCCTTAATCAGTAGCGAACGGTTTCCGATTCTGATAAACTTGTTTAGATCTTCGAGACCCTCTGAAGCATCAGGAGCCCCCGCCTCTGCACACACTACACCATAACTGCATTCAGATTGATATTAACTCTTTGATAAACAGTAAATGGTGCTAATCTCTAGATCTGTAAATGGGATAGCTCTCACCAGTTTCTACCAAATCGTATTTCTCTATTTCCATGAATCTACTCTTCAGGTCTTTTCCCATATTCTTGAATACATTGCCTCCTATTACTATCTGATTAGGCTTTACTCTGCCCATTATTTTCGCAGCTCTACTAATCACATGACCTAGGAGATCAGGATCAGAACCTAGGACAAGTATCTGATTTTCACCCACGTCAACGGCAATTCTGGTTCTCAATTTAGGATAGTTGTGTTGCAACAAGACGACATTCAGGGAGTCTTCAATCATTCGCTTCATGTCAAATGCGCACCTAGTGGCGTTTTCACATGCCGCTTTAGTGTCCGGATCATTAGGGAAGTATCCTATAACAGCATCTCCTGCATATTTCAGAACGTAGCCTCTGCGCTTAGATATCATTATCGACATTTCTTGGCAGAATATTCTTATGATATTGACTAGCTGGTCAGGAGATAACACTGCCGTCATCGCAGTAGAACCTACAAGATCCACGTACAGAATAGCCATGGTCACTCTCATATTTCTGCTCTTTAGCAAGAAAGAACGCGACAGGTAGGACAAGAAGACTTGAGAGTAAGAGTCCTTACCTAGCGAGTGGATCTGTTTGAGGTTTGTGCTAACTCTGCTTCTGCTCTTTTCTAAGACCGGGCTTAAGTCAAGCTCTCGATGAGTATTTGTGCTTTCTTCACTTGGTAGAAGCTCTTCCGTCAACATACGAAAAGATCTTTTGGGAATGAAGAGCTTTTCAAGTTTATCAAAGTAGCCCATTTGTCCTCCGATAGTCTGTTCTTCGAATCGGTCCTTGTCAATAGCCAGGAATATTGATACATTGTCGCTAGCCTGGTAGTCATGTTCACTCATGTTGATTTGCCTCCCTCTGTTATTCGATAGGAACTAACCCCTAAGATAAACCTCACAGTATATTATAGACCCGCTTTATAAATAACCAAGTTCTGGTAACTTAAAGGGACATTCTGATAGGTGGTAACTGGTGGGACATGGCGCTAGCTTTTTAAATTATAACCCTTAATGTGGAACAATCGAATAATTGAGCACTGGTCTAGATCCGCATATCGTAACCTTTCTAGCTGCATTTGGTGGCGTTGGAGGTGCTCTAGGCACTTTTTTCTTGGGTTATAGTATAGGAAGTAATAGGACGAAACAGCAACTCTCGACACAATATGACAAAGAACAAGTGAAAATACATTACAGAACCAAGATCCAGTGGGTAGAAGACAGGAAAAGTGATTTAAACGAGAAAAAATCCTTACGTGAAACTTCTGAGAAAGAAAAAGAGATCTACCAAAATCTGATTATTGAATTAGACAACCAGAAAAGAGAATTAGAACGCTCAAGAGATTCCCTCGTGGACTAGAAGAGAAATAACAAAGGTATGATTTATTATTCAAAAGATAGAAGTTGTAGAATTTTTGGCTCTCATTCAGATTTCTTCTGTGATTCTTCTGCTTTTAGCTCTGAAGCTATTTCAACCAACTTGGAATAGTTGACTTTGCCCAATTCTGTTAGAGAGTACCTTTCTTCTTTACCCTTATCCTCCACGGCAACAAAATTCTCTCTTATCAGCTGCTCTAAATGTTTCTGAATATTCCTTTGTCGCATGTCTTCTGGGATATGATTAACTATCTCTTCAAAAGATAGACCATTAGGGTATTTAGATAAACTGTGGAGAATTTCAATACGAATGGGAGATACTATTATGTCAGACAAGATGTGATACTTAAAGCTGTAATCCTTTACCACCTTTTTTAGCTCTCCCATACTCATAATTAGTAAACTAC
>CAYWRR010000054.1:0-10732 GCA_964460425.1 uncultured Nitrososphaera sp. | reverse complement strand
CACCATAATAAATTATTTCAGCCTACATAATAGTCCTAAGGAAAATCAGCTTAGCATTTAGCGGCAAAACTAACCAACCTGTTGGTTCCTTCCTGTATTTGGTAGTTTCTTTTAGGGGTAAAGCAAGATCGATTTTTATCTCTTCCATGAGATAAAAATATCAAGATCGTACTACTGACTGGACTTGCAAACTAGAACAATTACAAACGCTCGGGAAATTGTGGTTACGAAAAGTTTACGGTTATGAAGCTATCATCGTTAAAACTTTTCCTCTAATTATATTAACGGCCCTTTACATATTTAGGTGGCTGATTAAAATCGATAATAGTCAGACAATTCTGAGTAGATCAAAGAAGAACCCGATTCTCATTCCCAATGAATCAAATTGGTGGGAGTCCAAGGCCGTATTCAATTGTGGGATATTATACGATAGAAATAAGATCCACATGCTCTATCGTGCTATAGGAGACTATGACAGCTATATATCACGAATAGGATACGCTGTAAGTAATGATGGTCATACGTTTAGTAGGCGTAAAGACATAGCTATAGGTCCGAGAGAACATTACGAAAGGTATGGATTAGAAGATCCTAGGATAGTTGAAATAGATGGGAAAACGTACCTTACTTATGTAGTTCCATATACATATTCTCTAGAAGCACCATTTACTGCTTCCGCATTGGCAACAACCTCAGACTATTATGAGTATAAAAGGCTTGGTATTATAACAAGTATAGGATCCGATAACCGGAATGTAGTTCTTTTTCCAGAGAAGATTATGAGCATCTATGGGGAAAAGAAGAAAAAAAAGCTATCTTATTTTTCTTTACAAAGACCCAGTGCTTGGATAGGATCTGCCTATAAAATTGACAGACCAAGTATATGGCTAGCAGAAGGATCTAGGTTAACAAAATTTGAGAGATATTGGCCTCTACTGACTCCTATAGAAGATTGGGAAGCTCTAAAGGTTGGGGCCGGCGTTCCACCTATTAAAACAGAATATGGGTGGCTAATAATATATCACGGGGTCAGCTATGACAGAGTCTATAGAGCTGGAGCAGCGCTTCTAGACTTAAATGAACCCTTTAAAGTTATTGGTAGAACCAAAAGGCCTATCTTAGAACCAAAAGAACCCTATGAGACGTACGGTGACGTTAATGATGTTGTTTTTCCTACTGGAGCATATGTTATGGATGGAAAGATATTCATTTACTATGGAAGCGCCGACAAAGTTTGCTGTCTTGCAACGGCAGAAATGACAGCTCTAGTTGAACATATAGTGCAAGACAATAGTACTATTATCTAGTATCTGTTGTTTTTCTTTTATTTGATCTGTTTGTCTGCCATCTAGTATTGCCCTGATAAGATCAATCCCTACCCTAAAAAATGGAAAAGCAATGCAGAGAAATATTCTAATTAACTGGTCGTCTGGATCGATTCACTGCTACTGAAGTGAGAAATCAGTTATTTTCTTTTGTTCTCTCATATTTCTGTAGAGTCTACTATGTCTAGTCCATTCGTTTCTAGATACGGATAAATTAGTACACGCAAGTGATAGTGCATTTTCGAAGCCCGCAACCTGTCTTTTTTCTCCCCTTAATGCTCCTCTGATTCCCTCTCTAATCTGCCATACTCCTACTGGCATGACATAATCTGAGTGAATTTCTCTTAATACTAACGCTGCTGCTTTTCTTCTTCTCTTTAAGAGTTGTTCGGCAACACCTAGTCTTGCAGAAAAATATGCACCCGCGATAGAAGGATAATGATCTAACCCTTTAGCATCCTCTAAATCTAAACCCATTCCTAGATTTCCATTGCTATCAAACCATGCTTCTTGCATCTCAAAGCTCCATACATCATTAGGAATCAGTATAACAGAATAATAGTTGCCTAAATGTGAGTATTTGTAAACTTCAAAGAAATCTATCATGGGGCTGGTCTCTATACTCTTTATCAGACTGGCAGAAATAATATCATCCGTGGCAGAGATGCTCCATCGTGTAGGTACCAGCTTTCTGTTTTTTCGGAGGCCTAACATACCCATACTAACAATCCGATTAATTCTGCTAACCTCCACTCCTTTTTGATATAATTCTACAATAGCTTCAGCAGCACGCAGATCCTTATCATAATACACCTTTTCTAATCTTTTATCGACTGAAAGAGAAGATGTTTTGAAATTCCTTAAAGGTGCAACCGGACCAAAGGGAGCTGATTCGGTATCCAGACCTAAACTCTTTTCTTGCTCTATATCCGCAATAGGTCGTTTTTCAAACGTTACTTCACTCTCCGCTGATTTTGAAGCCATGGCTAGTTCATGTAATGATTCCATATACTTTCCAGAAGTAGTTGAGACAGTTATGTCTGATACTCCTCTTACAAGTGACAAACGGTAGTTGACAATATCTAAGATACTTTTGTCAAGCCACATCTCTGGTCTATCTAGGATGCTAGTATCTCCGTGGAATGGTGGTACCATAGGTCCCACCTTCACCTTGGGATAACCAGCGCGCCCCACAAAAACCGAAGGTGGAGTGGCTCCAGATATTGTTTCTGACGCTAATTTGGCAGAATTTATACTTAGAAACTCGATCCAATTCTCTTCTAACCGCTTCTTAATCTCGTTAGCGGTAGGCAAACCTCATCGAAGTACGATTCACTAATAGGATTATTTGAACATGTATAGTTAAGATGGTTTAGTTCGACTAATTGTCGAAAGTGTATTATGTAATTGCAGGCTATTAGTCTAAGATGCAGAACACTTAGAAACGAGGTGTGAGAAGTTAGGAAATTAGCTAGCAGAGTTTACTCACTAGGTATCACGCTCTAGAGAAACAGAGATTATTGTTGCTGAATTAGTCTTATCTGCTATTTTTGATGTGTTTAACCTAGACTGCTATTCTCCAAACGGTGGTGCCAACCATGTCTGTGCTACAGAATTTGACCAGGACGGCAACGGACTAAGCGAATCGGCCGGCTGCTGCGTAACCACAATATCCGTATACGTCCTTGCATTGACCATTACCTCGTTAAATTGTAATGTTCCGGCTTCCAAGATCTTTCCCATACTAAGCGCATAGCCTGACCCTTCAGAATTATCATCAACTAGCCAAGCGTTAAATACCCAATCCTCTTTCGGAAGGTAGTTTGTTGCGAGATCTACGTTTATAGTATATCCATCCGTGCATACATTTGAAATTCCAAATATAACACCGCCGTATCCAAGAAGAGCGCCGTTCTGACATGTTGTTGGATTTTGAGCTTGCACATCTTCAAAGGGAAAAGAGGTTACAGTCAAACTTACAACAGTTGTCAAAAGGATAGCAATGGTACCCTTTATCATATTTTTATAGAATTTCAGACGATATATATAGTATTGCTGATCCGTTCTCCTTATGTTTCGAATCTATCTTAGCTTATCGTTCCAACCAGTTCTAGAATGTGGAATAAGAACTAGTCAATAAAAATAATACAACGCTCAAAAACTTTCGGATTAGACTGGCCTGCTGATTAGGTTAGATAGGTTCCTCAGCTACCTGTCAGATTCTGAAACTTCTCTATAAGTCCAGCCAAACTTGCGTTTGACTCTTGCTGCAGATCGCGGATATCCGACACATTGATACCCAACTTGGAAATTTCCTGAGAAAGCTGCTGGCTTAGATTACTGAACGTAGAAGATTCATTTAGAGCGCGTAACAAATCTGTAAGGTTACCATCTTGAGGAAGAGTGAGATTAACACTCGCCCCTAACTCCTTTATCCGTTGCACGAGCGACTTTTGCTGTTCTTCTTGCACTTGCGATGACGTCTGATTTTCCTGGGCTTCAGCCGCCATATTGAAAATAGGTGAAAAAGGAATCGATAAAGCAAGAAAGGAAAGTAGAGCCAATGAGCCATATGTCACTTTTTCGTTTCTTTTCACGAATACCTTCACGAAAAAGTGTTTTGAACGTACATTATAAATGTGTTACTTGTGATCTTGCGCTGATACTTCAGACTGTCTGGACTGAACGGATAAGAGCAGTATTTAGATAGATTAATTTTCCACAAAAAAGGATACTTTCTTGTAGACTTCATCGATTTACCTAGGATAATGAGCTTGATCGTACCTTATAATAGCATCCTACAAACATAATAGCATCTATTGCAAAGTTTCTAAGATGCCTTTCAACAACTTTTAGAACAAACACAGAAGGAGTTTTATTGAGTACTCAGCTATTGCCGTCAATGAATAGTTAACAAAGCTACTAGCATAAGGAACCTTTTTAGCCATCTATGCACAAGAATATTTATGGTATCGTATTCTTCAAACTTTAGTAGAGTATGTACTGCTCTATTATTTGTAGGAGCAGTTCTGGCATCAACGCTTAGTTTAGTATACCCAATTCAAGCGGAGACAGGAAAGGGGAAGGATGTCTTCAAAGTTATTATGACTATATTTGACGTAGACGAGTCCAAAGGTGACATAGTGGCGATGGTTACTGTGAACGATGGCGAGCAGTCGAAAGTCAAATTCCTTGAGGCAGATGCACCATACGTTCGTCCGATAAATTTTAGCGAGAGTCATTTTATAGAGTATGTTGCAACATTTCCAAATGTTCAGGTGAATCCTGGAGACGAGTATAGAGCATGCATATTGCCTGTTAAGAGTATGGAACTTATATGCACGACAGGGAATAACTCGCCGGCTACTAGACCTGAGTTTGTAGATCTATCATTGAATGCAACTGACGAACTTGAACAGGCGGTGGTGCACGAGGAAAGTAGTGGAAATGAAGATGATTGAAGCTCTTGATTTAAAATACTCGAAATAAATGTATATCTTGAGAACAGCTGCTACTGCTCTAACAATTGCAGTTGTTACCATCATCACTCCGATCAGTCCATTTATACAAGTAGCTGCAATTACAACAATAGCAGAACCTACCAAAAATACTATTATTAACTATCTGTCAAAAGCAACAATAGCAAATGAAAACGTAGTAAAAGGAATATTTGACACTAATTCTACACCATTTGGTTTGACATATGGAGACTGGACTGCCATATGGTGGCAGTGGGCTTACTCCATACCAAAAAACATTAACCCAGCCTATGATGACACGGGTAAATATTGCACAGAAAATCAGAATGGCCCTGTTTGGTTTTTCCCTGGAACTTATGGTAAGCCTGTAGTAAGGCAATGTACTATCCCTGAAGGAAAGGCTATTCTTTTCCCAATACTTAACTCTGAATGTTCGTTTGCTGAATTTCCGAAATTGAAGACAATAGAAGAATTACATACATGTGCAAAGACCTTTCAAGATCAGGTTACACAATTAGAAGCAAGTGTTGATGGAGTAAGCATCCCTGAGTCAGAACTAAAAAGATATCGTATTCAATCACCACCATTCAACTTTACTTTACCCCAAGACAATATCCTTGGATTACCATCTAATACAACAACTCGGGCGGTAGCAGATGGTAACTGGGTATTCCTTCAACCACTTTCAGTAGGCGAACATGAAATTAATTTCAAGGGAGGAACGTCAGACTTTCATCCTACCAGTACTTATGCTAATGCCACTGTTGCGCCAACTGTAATTAATAACAGTAACTTTGCTTTCCCTACAGGGTGGGACTACGAAACCACCTATCGCATTACGGTAACTGCAAAATAATAAGTTGTCAAACAGACAGACAGAAAGACAGGAAGACAAATGCCTAGAAGTATAAACATGTGAAGTAACATATCGGAGCTACTACGTGTTTATTAGTAAGTGTGACATAGTAAGTGTGAAATGAAAATAACAACAGCTGGCGTGGTGATCGTACTAGTTGTATCCTTAGTTTCATTACTTTCTATGTCGGCTAATTGGCTTGAATTTAGGTCATCGGAAGCACAGATTGAAGTACAACAAGGGCAACAACAATCACTTGTAGCTGATGCTGGTACCGATCTGATAGTCACTGAAGGCGACCTTGTTGTTCTTAATGGTACTGGGAGTCTTGTTTCTGGACCGGGCCTAGTATCTTATTCATGGGGAATTGAAGACTCAGATGATGAGGCACCACCGATTTTGTTAAATGGGTCCGATAAACCCGTTGCTACATTTGTTGCGCCACCAGTTGCAGGGGGAGATGTTGATTCTTACTTGTTCGAACTGAGAGTTAAAGATGGTGATGGTCTTTTAAGTAGCGATTTTGTGAAAGTAGTAGTAAATAAAGGTGCGAATTAAGGATAGCTACTAACAGCATCCACTTTCCAATGGTAGGTAGTTATCTAATGTTTTATCTATTTTCGTCCTTTTCAAACCTGAACGAATAAATTTTGAAAATTAGCAAAGAGTTAAGCCACAGAAAGTAGCTTTAATTCCTACAACTATTGTCGATAAAGGTTTGTAGATCACTCCATGTGAATTCTGATAATGATAGATTACTCTTTCTCGAAGCCTTCTTTGTGGATCCAATAATAGGATACCCTGTCTGCGCCTATCCAATACATTTCTGTACCTGAATCGATCACTATTTCTTCTGTAGCTTTCTCGAACTTCACGTTATGTTTGTGTAACTCAATCTTCTCTCCTGTATCCAATCGAATCATAACTTCTCCGTTCTTATCAAGACTTGCTTTTAATGCCTCATAACTTGCCATAAATGCAATTTGATTAAACGATCATATTAACATTTATGATTATCGACAGGTTGCTGCGTAAATTCGAATCAGGCCACCTCTAAGCTAAATCTATTTATTTGGCAATTAGCGCAACAGACAGACATGAATGATCGCTCATTCAAGTACTCGGGTATGTCGGTGCTTACAGCTTTGGTGATCGCCATAACGACATACCCTGCAGACGTACAATCAACTGTTGAAACAAGGACACTAGATGAGGGGGAAAACTTTCAGTTGTTTATGCAATGTCTATTTGGAGAGGACATCTCCGAGGAGGATATAGCAGACGCAATGGATGGCAGCGATGACTCTACTCCAACTGAACAGGAAATCAGAGACTGTTTTGCCCCCTTGTATAACACTGGAACTGATACCGATGATGCAACTGACACCGACGCTGATGAGACAGGTGGTGATCAAGTAGAGAGCAGTGCTGAAGGTTCAGAGGATGAGGATGAATCTGATGAGTAGGCATAAACAAAAGCTCACTGGGACATACCAGAAACTACGTTAGTAGTAGAATCTTAGTCTTGCCACCATCCAGACTCATTTTTTCACTTACTGACTATTTGATATACACTAACTTCGCCTCCATACATTTGATTTTAGGTTAACATTCTAGAGCCTCAGATCCCATAAGATGGGCCCACTACCCTAAACCGAGGTTGCTCAAAAACGTCAGTTTTCCTGATACTAATGTTATGTCATGCTAGATGACGTGGCAAAGCCAGACGGATGAAGTTAATATGAGGATAGGGAGCCTTGACATGTTGACAATGTACAATCGGCAATACTTTACTTTCGATCGCGATGCGATGAGATATTTAGGTAAGGAATTTTTGAGGTTAGGTTACCTTAGCCGCAATTGCTTAACTAGAACGCTTAACGAACTATGATCACCTGTATAGTCTAGGAACCGTCTAGATGACGATAAAATATGAAAAATGATATCTTCTCTATATTAAAGAATAGAGTATCTGACATAGGTCTTATTACTGGCCCTCTGATCTTCATTTCAACTGTCTTATTTCCAATCGATAATTTGTCTTACGATGGAACGATCGTGCTGGGGATTACTCTTTGGATGACTTTGTGGTGGATAACGGAAGCGATTCCTATCTACGTAACTGCTCTATTACCCCTGGTTCTATTTCCTTCTTTGGGAGTAACCGCCTTGGGTGACACGGCCGCCGCGTATGCGGATAGAATTATTTTTCTTTTTCTTGGGGGATTTATACTCGCTAAAGCTATCGAAAAAACCGAGCTACACAGAAGATTTGCATTGCACATCTTAAGGGTTTTTGGTACCAACCCTAAGAACATTATAGCTGCATTTATAATTGTAACAGGTTTCTTAAGTGCATGGATAAGTAATACGGCTACTGCAATGCTCATGGTTCCAATTGCAGCTGCCGTGATAATGCAGGTTGATAATCCAGCACATAGAAAACGATTTGGATTATGTCTAATGCTTTCTATAGCCTATTCTGCTAGTCTGGGCGGACTCGCGACATTAATAGGTACCCCACCTAACGCCATACTTGCCTCCCTGTCTTCCTCACTTCAGGGAGTAGAAGTGAGCTTCGCTAATTGGATGTTAATAGGTATGCCGATTAGTGCGATATCCTTGTTTGTAACCTGGTTGTACATGGTTAACGTTGGAGTGAAAGTGAGCGGCAAGACGATCTCATTAACAAAGGAAAAGGCGATTATTTTAAGACAATTGCAAAGACTCGGTAGGATAAGCGTAGACGAGAAAAAGGTTGCCGCTGTGTTCTGTGCCACAGCATTGATGTGGATTACCAGAGGTCTGCTCTGGAAGGATTTAGTGCCTACGATAGATGATACCACAATTGTAATTGTATCAGCCATTTCATTATTTTTGTTACCTGCAACGTCAGTCAAAAGACGACCGTCACGCTCAGAAGAAGGAGCCTCACCATCTAAGGAATTATCAAATCACGGTCAAAAGAGAGAGAGAATTCTTGACTGGAGTACTGCCGTTAGAATCCCTTGGGGTGTTCTCCTTTTAATTGGGGGAGGACTGGCTCTTGCCAATGCATTTGAGACCTCAGGCCTAGACAAATGGATTGCAAATAGTTTATCCTTTCTCAATGATTTGAACTATGTACTAATAATCCTGATTACAGTTGCAATCACTGTATTTGCAAGTGAGGTCATGAGTAATACCGCAGCAGCAGCTACTTTTATACCAGTTTCAGCTTCACTTGCAGCCTCGATGTCGCTAGACCCTATTTGGCTTATGGCCCCCGTAGCGATAGCTACTAGTTATGGATTTGTAATGCCAGTAGGGACTCCTCCAAATGCCATAGTATTTGCTAGCGGGTATGTAAAAGCTTCAAAGATGGCTCGTGCTGGTTTACCCTTAGACATTATTGGAATACTGATCGTAACTACAATGTCGACTTTCTTGATCCCTATAGTGTTCGCTAAATAATAGGCAGCAGGCTAAACTATCCTTATCTATTCATCGGTGACTCGGTTTGTATATTCAGTTCAAGTGTGGTCACCTAGAGAGTTTTATTTAATAAGTGTGTTATCTTGGATTCAAGTAATGGATGCTGCCTGATACATTCTTAATATCTACAACGGTACCCATTTTCTGTGCAGCTCTGGGGGTAAGATTTATTGGTTAGCACAGGGCCACCGCTTGCAATCACAGATATAGAATTTTCAGATTCACCTAGGCTTGGATCAAAATACCAAAATAACATCTTGGTTGGCGACATTTCTAACGGTAGTTTGAAATCCAATGGCGAAGGTAAGATATATCGTATTTCAGTTTCTATCGCACCAGATGAGCCGCAAACATGACCGATAACAATGTCAAAAGGGCATATCAGGCAAAATTCATTAAATTTTGACCTCATACTATCGTTGGACGTAGTAGTATCTTCTTACCTATTTTTCCATAGGTAAGTTATGACATGCAGAGTTTGAATGATTGGATCAAGATATCAGCCTACTCGCTTCATTTTTGAACCACAATTGGGACAAGCAACTTCATTATGCTCTTTTCCACAGCTCATACAATAATATTTCAGCGGCCTGTGTTGAGTATCTGACATAGTAGACGAGAGCGAACCAAATATGTCTTTTATTCTGCCTGAACCTCCATATCTCTTTGTCAAGCTTCTCATCCTAAGGAAGTTAATTGCAATAAAAAGGCCGAATACAGAGATTAGGTCATAAGGAAATGGTAGTAAGAAAACTAGGACAAGACCAATACTCATATAAATTCCGATCCACTTCAACCGATCGAGTATAAACCGTTTAGTGTTATCATCTATGTTCATAGGAGTCTATACCACGTAGATGATATGTTAAACAATCTGTTAAACTTGTCTACGGTAGCTCCAACTTCAGCTTCACGAGGGGATCGGTCAATTGTCGCCTATTTGCAAGTCTTTAGCGGTATAAAATCTGTCTTCATATAAATAAGAAGTCTATACCAAGATCTGGTCTATGTCTCCTTATTCAGAACCTAAGCAACTCTGATTTAATTTACCTGCCAAGCAGGAATCATTTTTGAAAGTTGACAGCGCATGCAGGTTACTTCGCCCCTATGAGCGAGATTGCTACCTTCAAGAACGACTTAATGATAAAATTATTACTGAATTTGCAAAAATTGGAATGCTTGGTTGTCCTCTATCAAGAAAATACGGTGGATTGGGATATAGTACTCTTACCTATGTTATAGCTCTTGAAAGAATAGGTCAGAACGTAGTTCACTTCAGACCTTCTTTTTAGTTCACACATCTCTGTGTCAAATGACTCTCCAATCTTGGGGTACTAAGGGGCAAAAAAAGGAACATCTTCTAAGGACAACTAGGGGAGATTGTATTATGGTGTTTGCGCTAACCAAACCTGAGGCAGGTAGTAACCCTTCTTCTATTACTACTACGTTTGAGGAGACAAATAGCGATCATTACGTTTTAAATGGTGAAAAATACTAGATGGTAATTGTCGTTAGTAAACTATATAACTTAAATATTTGTTCAATCCTTACCTAATTTATGTCAACAAAATCTGAACTGACCGCCACAGCGTATGATA
>CAYWRR010000053.1:0-10857 GCA_964460425.1 uncultured Nitrososphaera sp. | reverse complement strand
AGCCTTGCAGTAATAATAATAGCATAAAAGCCTTTTATACGCTAAAAAGTGTGACAATGTTGAAAACAAGAATATATGATAATAACATTACGTGATGACCTTAATGCAATTTCTGAAATACTGAATGAAACATTCAAGATACCTCCATTTAAGCGAAGCTATGATGAAGCCTTTGGCAAAATAGCCCAGATCCTGTATCGCTATGGTATTGTCGAAAATGCGCGCAATCTGCGCTTCCGCTTTATTTTATGCATGCAAGAGTTCTTTGATAGCGTACCTCAAGATGAGTGGCAAGTTAAAGATCCTGCATTTGTCAAGGAGTCAGAGGATTTTGCAATATCGAAATTCCGCGAGTGGATAATCGAACAGGTCATCTAGTAGTCTTGTTCTTGGCAACCCACTGCTCATACATCTTGATCAATTCGTCTACGTCGTTGCCATTCTCTGAATACACAACAATAACTCCGAACCTGCCCTTGCCGTTGTGACCTCTCGCATAGTACCCCCAGAAGGTGTCAGGCAGTCGCTCAAAGTTGGACTTGTTGTTTGCGACTCCCATTAGGTTCTTAGCTATAGTGTCTACTACTCTCACTGAGTCTTCAGCCTCTATCATCAAAAAAATACTGGGTTGATGTCAATTAAGAATACCTCCTGCAGAAGTTCAAATATTATGCTTGCCAGCTATAACAATAGATCATGAGGGCAAGATGTGGCCATTATGTCTCTGAGTCTTATGCAAGGGCGCACCATGGACTTTGTAGGAAATGCCACTCCAACTTTGCATATCTTGTAGAACTTGAGGAGAAGCATGGCGATGACGCCCTTGTAGAATACTGGTTCTCAATGATAATGGTCAACCTCTCAGATAGCAGAGTAGACTCCGACTGTCTCATCGACCACCTGATCGATTTCTATCAACGCAAGTTGGTCGAAATTCCATCAAAGCGGCGCTATATTCATAAGATGCTTTTCATGTTACGCTCCATAAAGGAACCTTTCGATGCGCGGAACATGGCGTAATTACTATAGAAACTATAACACCCTTTCTACTAGCTCAAAGACCTTGTTCATTGAGGGAGGTTCGCCGTTTGGATCCCTTACATAGAGGGAAGCACAGCAGTTGGCAAATAGTAGTCGCTCTTTTGGATGCAGACCCGCAAGGTAACCTATAATAGCAGCCGCATCCCATGCGTCTCCTGCACCAGTCAGTCTTTTTTCCTCTACCTTAATTGTGTGTGCAAATGCACTTTCTTTCCCGTTTGACCATGCTGCTCCTATCTTTGTATGGAGGTCAGTACTGATGCCTACACTTTCGGCGATTCTTTTGGCCACTCCCTTGACTTCATCAGCGCTGTAAATAGGTCCAAGAAGGCGGCCAAAGCCAAGTGCATCAGCAAGCGAGTTGCACTCATTTTCGTTTAGACTAAGGCAGTCAGTCAAGCTTGCAAGCTTGGCTAGCGAGTCACGAAAATCATGCTTTCTTGCCTCAATGTCAGCAGGGTCAAGAAAATGGAATGCGCTAGGAGAATTCTTGAAGCAAAATTGAGCTAGCTCTGTTCCCTTGAGGTTACTGGCCCAGTTGACCACCATCATCCCATCAGCATTCTTCAATATCGTCCTGTCTGCTTCTGAGCTTATCCTTTCAGAACCAAAATTTTCGTTGTCTCCTATGTCGCTCACCATCACATTTACACGGGTATCTTTATAAGGAAACTCAAAAGATGTGGTGAGTCCGCTTCTGCCGCTAGCTATTCTGAGTGTAACCTTATCACCAAATTGTGAAAAAGTCTGCCTTATCATTGTAGCGCCCAACTCGTCAGCAACCGTAAAAAGTGATACTTTGGTGCCAAGCTTTGCAAGGCAGTACGCTACATTAACAGCATTTCCACCCTTGACATCCATTGTGGGAATGCCCCTGATGCTTCCACCTCCAACCTTTGCCTTTTCGGTAAGCGTATCAAAAAGGTTCTCCTTTGACTCGAGTCTAATTATGCGGTCAACGAAAAAGTCAGGCATCACTACTATGGAGCCTAAGATGCTCAGGTGTCTCAACTTTTCAATTATTTCCACAGATGCTCAAGATGGTTATAGGTGTATATATATGACATTTTATGGGAAAGAGAATATATTATGAGGAGAATTGAGGGCTTGCTTACTTATCCATGACCGCGCGCACTCCTTTCGCTGTCACTGGTATGCTAGATATTACGTTATCTATATGTGTACAACGACAGACATTCTAGATCTTGAAGAGCATCAGTACAACCGTGGTAGCAGACTTGAATGTATGCTACTTAAACCGTGACTGGCTCAAGCAAGTTCCACTGGAATATGTCTACAACAGGTGTCTATTTGACCATATTTTTGTTGATGATATGTATTTCTCTTTCTTCTGCCTCATCCTAGAATGCATCTTAGAAAATGATGGAGACGGATGTAGTAGTGACATTGGCTACTTCACTGCAGGAGACTGCCATTAATCATAATCTTTTCTCAGATGCGGATGCTAAAGGTACCTAGCTTTTCTGGGCTCTTCTTCCTTTAGTATAAGGGTGTGTGTGACATTTCGTCTACAGATGTCTGAATTGATGATGATATAAAATCCTACTTATTATATAACATTCATAGAAGTAAAAGCTATACAAATATCTCAAATCTTGTATGTTTCTAACCATTTCTACATTTGAAGCTGTTTCTGCTTCTCATTAAATTTCATACGAAAGCGGGGAACATTTATTATGAATCTTTCATGTGTTCCCTCACCTATTTTCTCAAGCTTATCTCGAGCTTCTAGCTTAAACACGACGCGCCTGCCATCTACTGATACTACCTCAGCCTTGAAGAACACCTCTGCTCCAACAGGTGTTGCAGCAAGATGTTTTATATTGACTACTGTGCCAACTGAATCCCATTCAGAGCTAGGTATCACCTGCTCCTTAAGAAGAAGCCTGCATGTCTCCTCCATTTCAGCCATCATTGAGGGTGTGGAAAGAACGTTTTCACCCTTCCAGAGAAAGTTAGTAGTCTGGTTTGAGTTGACTGTTATAGTGCGTTCTTTTGAGGCACCGATCTTGACTGTAAAATCCATGTCTTAACGAGATTACAAGTTATTTTTTAAACTTGTGCATAGAGACATTACACCTTTTATTCTCATTCTTCTCTTTCTTTTCATGACGATGATTCTAGCCTTAAAGCGCCAGCAAGGAACATATTACAATCTAGTAGAAAACCGCGGCCCGTACTACTACTCTTATATATACATCTGAAATATCTCCACAATAATAGGATTAAACTGCCAATAAAGAAGGTCGCATAAATGCAACAAGGATAATAACTGCTTTCTCACGCACCAAAAGTCTTGTTAATACTCTGCTATTGTTGCGATAAAGCAGCAATAACAGTATAGATAGTGTCCTCAAGATGTAATTATAGCTACTAGCTAAAGGGCGTAACAACTGCCACCAGGACCTGAATCCATTGAATCAATGCTTTGCTGCTTATCATCTTTGACTAAGTCCCTCTTCTCTTCTTTTGGTAGTGTTGCTCATGCAATCTATTCACATTGTGCTGATGTCTGGTGTTTCACTAACAGCATTCAGCCCTTCTATTCGGCTTCTGGGTCTGCATCATAGTCATCAGCAGGTCTTCCACGAGTGCTTATCCCCCCCTCAAATATTCCACTAAGTGCTGGCCCTGCAGCATCAAGATCTCCATTCCCATTATCATTGTTCCCGTTGTCATCATCATCGTCTGCTCCATTGTCCTCATCTCCATTGTCCTCATCTTCAGGCTCAGAATCGGTCTCACAACCTATGTCATCATTATCGCCATCAAATCCGTGCGGGTCTGAGCCCGATACCTCAAAGTTTTCAGGTACGCCCTCGTCACCACAGTCTAAGTCAGGCGGAGGAGGTGGTATACATACATCTGGATACGAAGGATCGCACGAGGTATCTCCACCATTGCCATTATCCTCATCTTCGCTTTCAACAGTTTCGATTGCTTGTGCTTCTTCTGCTAATGCCTGTGCTACTTCTGGTGCTGCTATTAACTCAAACGAATCAAATACCTGACTGACTGCTGGAGGTGGTGGTAAATTCACAGCTGCCGTTGTTATTTCTGCTGCAGTATCAGTAGAAGTAGAATTACCTTCATAAAAGACACTATACCCCTTTGTCGTCCCTAGGTCAGGAGCTGTTGCATTTGTAGCAGTTAAAATGAAATAACCTATCCTTGTTTCATTTGGAGCAAAGTTAGTGCTGTATGTCATTTCTACAAACCTGCCTAACTCTGTTGTTATCGTTTCGTTTGTTTGAGGATTTGTAAGGTTGACTGTAGTATTCATGCTGTTTAGCGTCTCGATATCCCTGTAACCAACTTCTTGAAGCTTCTGTAGATGGTATGTAGTAACATTATTTGCTGGTTGGATTCTCGTCTCCAAATCTAGATATCGGATAATGTGAATGATGTCTTGAGAACCTTGACAGCTGCTAGTATCGTTAACAATACTAATGCTGTTTGTGGTGCTGCTACCACCGCCACTAGCATTGAAAGGTACTACTGCTCCTTGTTGTTGTTCCTCTGGGCAGAGTTGTGCCAATATCCCATATCCTTGCGTCCTCTCTTGTAAGAATGCAGAGCCTGTATTATTTACATCATTGATTACCCAGCCTTGTGGCACCTGTACGCTAAAGCTATCGTTTGTGCTTTGAAATATTGTTGCTGCCGGTGTTGTTCCATTCTCAATTTCTCCAGGTTGGCTGCTCAGCTGTTGTTGTTGTTGTGCATTGATTATTGTAAAATTGGGAGCCAAAAGAATGACAGCGATTGCTATTGCTGTTGCAGTTAGTCCCATGGCCGTCCCTGATGAAACCAATAGGGGAGAGGACTTTCTCATAATGAGTGGAACAGAAAAGATGTTCCACACTAAGATAAGGTTAATGGTTTGTGACTCTATAAAAATATCCACTTAGATGACTTCATGAAAGTAGCACTGCTAAACTCATTTGTATATGAAGTCTCTTCCTCTCTCTCTCCTTCCTGCTGTATGGTATATTGTTACAAAAACCTCCCCTTGGAGTTTATTATTCATTGGGGCTGGGATGGCTACAGTAGGTAGTATTATTAGTGAATTCATAGTAATCGGCATAAGAATATACCATAATTTAGGATTGTATTTGCAATTGAGGAGAGTGAATGGAACCGTTTTGCAATGCCTTAGATAAACTAGACAAAAAAGAAGTTTTTGATGAGAGTATGTTTTTGATTATTCCGCAGGGTTCCCAGAATGAAAGTCATACTCAACGTTGTCTATAAAGATGTCTTATAAAAAGAAAGGGTTAGGCGCCGTTTTAGCGGCTGCGCCTAGCGGCCGAAATAATTACGTAAGCCAGTCCTACGGCCAGTCCAAAAGTCAGGGGTATCCACACTGGAAATGCTGCTGGATCTATCGTCTGTCCTAGGAGGGATTCGAAGAAACCCGGAATCATGCTGTTGAAGGGTTTGTAAGTCTTGGTATATTAGATTTACTATTACAGGTTGAGAGAGAAAACTTCCTTACGCATATATACATTAAATTACCCTTTGCAATCACAGATATAGTATCATATGAAGATGCAGAAGGAGATGCGCAAGTTCTGCCCCCGTTGTAAGACTCATAGAGTCCAGACCTTGGCCCTATACAAGAAAGGCAAGGATAGGACAGGAGCTGAAGGCGCCCGCAGGCATGCTGAGGACAAGAAGGGGTACGGCGGCCAGAAGTTCCCAGAGCTCAAGAGAACTGCCAAGACTACCAAGAAAATGACTTTACGATATACTTGTAAAACATGCCATTACAAGACGATGAAGGACGGTCTAAGGATTCGCAAGCTGGAGATATGAGGTGGAAGGTAGCGGCATGAAGCGGGAAAGCATTATGATGCCAAAGCCTAGGAGCTCATTTCTGTCTGTTCAGTGCACAAAATGCGGCGAAAAGGCAATAGTGTTTTCACACACTACGATCAATATAAGCTGCAAGTCTTGCGGCGAGCTTTTGGCAGAGCGCTCTGGCAGCAAGGCCAATATCATTGGTAAAGTTCTAGAGGTGCTAGACCAGTAATAATTTTTCTGCCAGTTCCAGCTCTTCTTTCGTGTTCACATTCAGCGCAATTTCTTTTCGGTTCATGACTAAATAGTGTTCTTCCACAGGTTCAGTGCCAACAACAGCCATTGTGTTGAATATGGTGATGCCAGAATGGCAGTACTGATTCATTAATACTATGCTTGGATTCACACCCATCCCCTCTACAAATCCTCTTTCAAGTATTATTGAAATTGCTGGCTCTTGCTTTTGCCTGTCATCATCTATGGTGTTAAGAATGTCGTTGACAATCTGGGAATTTAATAGTGGGATGTCACCCGGAACTACTACAACCTTTTGTGGTTTTAATTTTGAAAGCAGGTATGATAGGTCCTTTGAGTAACCCTCCCCAGATGTCTCAATTGTTTCAATGCCTTTTGATTTCAAGAACTCGTTTGTTTTCTTGGTATTGGGCGATACTGCTCCAACAATGCAGTCAAACCTGTTTGAGCCTGCCAAGGCTGAAATTACACGCTCGACCATTGCTACACCATCCACTTTTAGCAGTGGCTTTTCTATGCCTCCTTGTTGTTGTTGTCGCATTCTGCTCGCTCTGCCACCGCACATTACGACGGCAGCTATCAAAAAATCAATATCACCTGCGGCATTGACGACAAGGATGACAGCACTATAAGGGAAGAGAGACGGGTTATCTCATTTGATGCTCCAAGAACGTCTCCTGATATGCCACCAAAGCTCTTGCTAGAGATATACTTCAAGAGCTGTGCAAGGATAAGTGAAACAGCCAGTGCAACAAAGCCGGCATAGCTGCTAGAAAACCCTACAATTGCAACCGCAATGCCAGTGGCAGCAACCATCTTGTGCCTGTCCCTCATCGCAGCAATGAAGGGTGAGCTAAAGCCCTCCCACGCAGACAGACCCCTGTTGGCAAGGAGCACCATCACATACTTTGCTATCACCTCAGCAGTTATGATGCTAGTAAAAATCGCCAAGCCGGACCCAAAGCCGATATTGAATACAACAATTATCATGCCTGCAAAATACATCACAAGCACCGCCACCCCTGCTGAGCCCACTGCAGGATCAAGCATAACCTTATGCTTGACTTCCTTGCTGCCTTTAGCCATCAACCCATCAGCAAAGTCAGCCAAGGCGTCACTATGGTGGATACCGGTTATTATTACAAGAGCTCCGGTGACCAAAAAGCCTATAAGCATAGGATGCAGAAAATTGGAAATCCCAAGAGCCATTGCACCAATGATTGAGCCTATAACTAGGCCTGCGACTGGGAATAGGTACATGTTCTTTGCGATGTAATAGATGTCCTGATTCTGCTTGCTTACCGGCAATATTGTCAAAAATGCAAGTACTGACTGGATGGGCTTAAGGAATGCCAAGCACAAGCCTCCACCAGCCCACTAGATAGAGAACCGACACTACTGGAACAGATACTACAATGCAGAAGAGTAGTGTAGTGAGCTTCATTATTGAGATTGCTTTCTTGCACTTTTCAAGTGTAACAGGCTCTTGATTGTCTCCAAGTGTGTAGTGCCCTATCTTTTCAAGCCTTACACGCAATGCCCCTGCCATAGTAGCCATTGGGTAGCCAGCATTGAGACTAAATGTCTTGTCATGGTCTCGATGTAGAACGTCAAGTGAATTTTTCCAGTCAGCTCCAAGTATCTTGGCTGATGCCACCATCAAGAGTGCAGTTAATCTTGCAGGAATATAGTTTGCACAAGTGTCAAGCCTTGCAGACATCCACCCGATATCCTTGAAATAGTCCTCAGGGTAGCCAACCATAGAATCAAGTGTGTTTATTGCCCTGTAGGCAAAAGCGCCGGCAGGACCAAAAAGTGAAAAATAGAAAACGGGTCCTGTAATACCGTCGACTGTACTTTCACTTATGCATTCGATAGTTGCCGAAAGGATATGTTGCTCGTCAAGATCGTCTGTTTTTCTTCTCACTATCATTGACAAATTATGCCTGGTTGCTTCCAAGTCGCAAGCCTCTAGGCACTTCATGATTACCTTGGTATGCCTCTCCATGCCTTTCATTGCAATCGTAATCTTGAATATTATGGCAGAGACAATGACAAGCTCAATTATGCCTGCAAGATACCTGCTTGCAAACACAAGAAAATGAACTGCTAAAGCTACTATGATAACAAGCGAAATAGCAAAGATCGTTCCCTTGACTTTTTCAGAGCTCCCTTTAAGCCTTGGCAGAAAAAAACCGATCAGCTGCCCAAGCCATGCCACTGGATGATATCTATTTGGCGGATCCCCAAACAGCCAATCGATGCCAATGCCACCGGCGAGTGCTCCAAGGAGATACAGCATCTATAGCCCCATAACCTTTAACATCCTTTCCATCTCGATATTCTCTTTTATTGCCTTTGCAATAAGGTCTATCTGCCAGTTCCATGATTCCTGTGGAACCTCTGCCTTGCCTGCCACGCTGCCAACAAGTGAGTCCTCTTCAGGCAGGTTGAACTCGATCTTTGGAATTATGCCAAGGATTCTCTTCTTTGTAATCTTCTGAACCTCCTTGATCGCTGGTGCTATGAGCGTGATGTCACCTCTGAACTTGTTTATTAGAAAGCCTTTAACCATCGCCCTATGGGCGGGCTTTAACAGCTGCGCTGTGCCGACAATACTTGCAAAACAACCACCTCGCTCGATATCAGCTATGATTATCACAGGCGCTCCCACCTCTTGTGCAAGCAGCATATTTGCAATATCATATTTTGCAATGTTGATCTCCGAGGGCGAACCGGCGCCTTCAATGACTATAACATCATTTTCGCTCCTTAGACTATCAAGCGCTTTCAACACCACCGTAAAGCCCTGCTGGATTACGAACTTCTCATAGTACTCTTTTGCGTACATCTCAGAGTAGAAACGACCATTCAGGAATACAGTGCTTCTATATTCGCCAAGCGGCTTGAGCAGAATAGGATTCATCCTTGGGTCAGGCTCTTTTCTTGCTGCAACTGCCTGTATCGCCTGGACAAGTGCCATCTTGGATCCACCAGATGTAGTGAAAAAGTTAGAGGACATATTCTGCGCTTTGAATGGAGATACATTGTAACCCCGATCTGAAAAGAGCCTGCATAGTCCTATCGCAATTGTGCTCTTGCCTGCACCAGACGTCGTGCCCTGTATCATAACAAGCTTGGCCCGCCTAGTCATTATAATCAAAAGCCTCCAGTGCTTTTAACAACAACATGTTTTCCGTATGCATCTTGACCGCTAATCTGATATATTGAGTACCCATGCCAGCAAACGTACTGCAGTCTCTTACAAGCACACCAGTTTTATTTAATAATCTATCTCTAAATTGTGTAGAATTTCTGCCTTGCAAGTGGACAAGAAAATAGTTTGAGTCTGATCTTAGTGGGCTAAACGATCCTAATTTACTGATATTTTCATGCAAAAACTTTCTCTCTTTTTTGACAAGCGCCCTTGCTCTTGATAGATATCTTCTTTCTAGAAGGGCAGCCACTCCTGCAACCTGTGCAATACTGTTTATGTTCCACGGAATCTTATTTGCTGACAATTTCTTTGCAAGAGTAGGATTGCACACGCCGTAACCAACTCGCAGACCGGCGAGTCCAAATGACTTGGTCAGCGACCTTAAGATCACAAGGTTATCAAATTCCGATATCTGTTCAATCATCGTACTAGCATTGGGATTATCTGTTAGCTCAATGAAGCATTCATCAAGAAGTATTCTTGTCGAGCTATCTACATTTTTGATTATTTTCATTATCTGCTTGGTGGCAAGTATGCCTGTAGGATTGTTTGGATTACAAAGAAATAGTCCGTCTGCTCCTCTTGCTTTTTCAATTACTTGATCGGCATCAAGCTCCAAATCATGATGTAGTGGTACAAATGTCACTTCTGCACCAGCTTTATGTGATGCAAGCTCGTATTCACAAAAAGTTGGTACCGGAATAACTACGCGCCCTTTTACAAAGGCGGCCTGTACAAACCAATAGATAACTTCTATGGCTCCATTTCCTACGCTAATCCATTCTGGGTTAATTCCTAGGTAGTGCGACAGGCTTTTCTTCAACTCTCTGCACTCAGGATCAGGGTAGTTCTGCACAAGGGAGTTGATGTTCATCTTGATAGCCGCTATTGCCTTTCTGGGAGTACCAAGAGGGTTGATACTTGAGCTGTAGTCGAGTCTGACTAGACGAGGGTTTACTGAATAAACGCCGCCGTGAGAGCAAGCTCTCATCTCCTTGCTGCTAGCAACCTCTCCTCCCATTCTTTCAAGAACACTTTGACACAAGCTATATTTAGAATGTTTGTACCCCAGCCTCAGATTATCAATTTAGTCACAAAGGCATACCAATAGAGTAGTAGCAATGCCTTACGTCACATATTTGTGTTAATGCAATTTTGGACTTGGGTAGGATATTCTACCATCTAATAGTATTTGCATGTTCACCCTTAGTAACCTTAAATTATTGTAAAAATCCTCTCCTATAGGATAAAATGTGAATAAAACTATTTAGAGTGGATGTAATAACTGTGCCTCAGGTTCAACTATTCTTATTCTTATGAAGTTTCTAGCCTAGGCTACAGTATCATACATAACATCCAATTTTCTGTTCAGGACTATGAGCTTTCTATCGAGAAGATATTCGTCTATTCTATCTAAGGCGGTGCGGATATAATCATCAGTTATCAATGAGGGTGTCCTCAACATACTTGTTTTTGGTAATAACGAATTTATTTTCTGTAGGAGCTCAAACTGCTTGTCT
>CAYWRR010000052.1:0-10893 GCA_964460425.1 uncultured Nitrososphaera sp. | reverse complement strand
TAGTCCTTGCAACATATAATTTGACCAACTAAAAGCCACTTCTGATTGCATCCTCTGGCTTGATTATTACGCGCAAAAGCGTTGTAGCATACGATCCTTTAGGTAGCTTGAATGATACTCTCAATGGGTCTCGTCCATACCAAAAATCTGTGCACCATAGTGGAGCCTGTCTAAAGCCTCCTTGGTGGCTCAGCTCCTGCATCTCCTTTATGTAAAAGTCCTTTGGATCTACTTCTTCCTCCCGCAGTATTGCTCTTGTGATATTTTCAAACCTGCCCTTGCCAGGTTGGAAGGTATACCCTGCCATCCTTATTGCTGGAACTAATCTTGTCTTTGAGTCGGTATTGTACTTTATTATCCTACCAAAGGTCACCGGCCCTTCTATTTCAAAACAAAGGTCTCCAGCCTGCGGCTGCAGCAGATCTTCGCCTCCCATGATGGCTCTGCTGAGGCATCTATTGAAGATATACGCTTGATATGCCTGGACGAATAGTCTCCGGATCATGATTGGTACTGCACGCAGAGATGCAATGGCATTCCTGCCGCCAACTAGTGCAGACAGCACCTGCCGCTCGATGTCCATGCCTCTTGGTAGCATCTTGAGCACTTGTCGATATTTCCTTGGGTCAGCGCACATGTTTCTGATTTCTCTACTTATCTGAGTATCAAATTCAGTAGTGTAGCTGAGTAGCAACTCTACTGCATGCATAAAGTTACGCTTGACAATTTCCCTACCAATAAGATGGGTCACCAACCTTTCGCTGCCGAATCTCTGGAGGCCGTAAAAATTGCCCACCTTGCTAATCTGTGGAACAAAGTTGGAGAGCTCTGATGAGCGGACGTTATAGATCCTTATCTCAAACTTGTTGCCCACAAGGAATCTCTTATCAAGTGGGTGCTTGGTGAAACCTTTCAGTGTAAGCCTTGTGTGTCTACTTCTTAACTCCGCAGGAGGATTTCTTATTACTCGCTCCATGCCTGCATACTGCGTTGTCACAGCTTTGGCATCCTTTATCCCCATTACCCTAAATCTCATGCGCAGCTCACGCTGAATTTCAAATAAGGCATGGTTTGAGTCGATATTCTGCTTTTCAAGAACATATAGTGGGTAGCGGTGACTCTCATCGTATGACAGTGATATATCGAGCGACTCGTCCACTAGCTCAGATACTACAAACCCTTCGATCCCCTGCTTTATCGACCCCCCTGTCCCTGCAAAGCTTGTGCAATAACAGTCCATGCCTGCCCTTGAGTCGATCTGTGGGATAAAAGACATTTGTGAGTTTTAGTCCTTCTCTCCTACTTATTCCCAGCTTGTTACAATGATAGGAGGTTAGTATTATAGCCGAGACTTTTTAGCCTACTGCTTGTCTTTCTCTCTCTCTGTCAGTCTGATACCCTGCCACATATATGGTGGTAGTCTTTGCGGTAGTGGCTATTCTATGAAAAGGGCGACAATAGGCGCTTTTGTTGCTCCCCATCAGGAGGACACAGTGGATTACAACAATGATATCGCTAGAGAGTGAAAAAGCACCATCCTAATTTTGGTTTTTCCTCGAGTATGAAGATCAAGCATTAAACAGACATTAAGGTTTGGTTCATAGGAGGCTATCCATAGCCAATAATAGTCCTGACCATCTATATGGAGCAAGGTTTCGTCAACACACAAATCTCTCTTAGACCAGACGCTTCTATCTATCTTAAATCTGTCTGCACAGTCACCGTGTGTGGTCTTCTGAACCCATTTCCACCAGACAGCCACATGCTCCTCTTCTTGATTGATTATATAGCGATCTGGCTGTTAGTCTTAAGAAGCACCTTCTGGAACTAAAATACGGAAGTACAAGCCATGTCTCACTACAGCTGTGGGTGTGTTCTGGTTCTATACAACATAGCAATGATGATAGGCTAGGATATGCCTAGCTATAGTTATTATCTTAAGGTAACAGAGCCGTAAGACGCTAAAAAATCGAGCAAGTTATAGAACATAGGTACCGGAAATTTTTACCGCTTAGCAATTAAAGTGGAAAGCGATACTATTGTAAATGGCAGAAAAGCTCAAAGATATAAAAAACTCAACATCTGATGCAGTTGACATAATAAGGGAACTTGGCTCGCCAGATGTTCAGAATTCGCTTGAGAAGATTCGAGATACTGCCAAGGTTGGCAGCGAGGTAATTAAATCGCTTAGCGAGCCAGCCATGGTAACTAACATTGAAAATATTCGTAAGACCACCGAGTCATTTGAAAAGACCAGTGCAAGGATTGAAATGGTCACAATGGAACTGAAGAATTCGGGCCTACTTGACGAGGCAAGAGAAACAATCAAGTCCGCCAAAAACACTGTCAGCTCAGTAGGCGATAGCAAGAACATTGATGAAACGATGGATGCCCTCAAGGAACTGCTGCGTTCTATTTCTGCGCTTGTAGATGAACTAAAACTCACTGTGGTGGAATCAAAAGGGTCAGGAACAATTCGCAACATAGAAGATGCAATACGAGAGACGAGGAGCGCATTTACAGAACACAAATAGATATGGATATAACTCCTGAGTAATCGTCAAGTCAATTAAGAATATTGCTGGAAGGGTAAATCAGTGAGTCTGTCCACAATGCTCGAAACGGTGAAGACAATCCTACAAGTGGAGGCTATCTTGAGGCTCCATGCGGCACAAGAAAATGCACGACAATTTGCTTAAATTGCAAGTGAGTTGAAGCAGCGGCGCAATATTAGAGGCCTTACCACCGTGAAAGAAACGTATGCTGATGCACGTGGAAAACTACGCACACAATAAGGAACAGATCGTCATAGGCACAGGAACAAGAGGTCATGATGACTACAAAAAAGAAAGCCGATAGAGGTATGTGGTGTCCTTATATCCTAAGGGCAGGTATAGTCTCTTCTATAATAAAGCTTCGAGATGCTTTTATAGATCCTAATATCTAGGATAGACATGAAATATAGAAGCAGAACTGATATAACTGCTCAAATTCTAGAAGCTGCAAATGGCGGCGTCACTAAAACTAAGATAATGTATAAGGCCTTCCTGTCTTACGCACAGCTTAAGGAATACCTGACAGTACTGATAGAAAATAGGCTGCTAGAGTATATTGAAGGAGAGCAGATCTATAGAACAACTGAGAAAGGTAATCGCTTCCTAAAGATATACAATCAGATTGGCGAATATGTGACAGCTGACGTGTCTGAAAAGAAGTAGCAAAATAATCTATTTTAAATAACCAAGATTACTGAATCAGAATATAGTGTCTCATAAGCGGCGAGCAGCCATTCGGCGGGTGATAATCATTACCGCCATATTCGCAACATTGGGTGTTGGTGTGAGCATTGCCATTATTGCTGCAGGTGGGGGCTTTGAGAGTCCCATTACAAACATCTTTAACCCGCCTACAGAGGCAGACATTTGGAAGGTTGGCGATCACATACAGGACGGGATGACCCTAGAATATGTCTTAACTTCCAAGGGCCAGACAGAATCACTTGAATCTGCCCGGGTATTGATGAACTTTGACCAAGCTGGCGAAAATTGGAATATCAGATTCACCATCGCAAACGGCACTGACCAGCCGATAGTAAACCACACATTAATAATGTCAAAGGAATTGACACGAGAGGGTCAGCTTGACGAGTCGTTCAGGCCTTACTTTGAGCATATACAGTCATCAATTTTTGCAGTCCGCGACATGGAGTACGGTGAAAGCCCAAAGTATCTCGTAGTGGGTGCGCCGTGGAATACAATATTTGTTGGCTCGTCTTCCGTAACAGTTAGGGTGGAAAACGAAGAGCGTATAAGCACTCCTGCGGGGGTATTTGACTCATTTGTGCTAAGTTACAAGCTCGCAGAAGAGACTAGCAAAATATGGTTAGTTCGTGACTTGCCGCTACCAGTCAAGGCAGAGGTATATGACGCAGAGGACAAGCTGCTGTACCAGTATGAGCTCACAAATGCGTCTGGAGTGGTGTCACCAACTACTGGCAACTCGCTATAAGCAACTTAAGGATTCTTTGGAAAATAGACATTTTCAACCATCCAGTCACCGTACGACCTGATCCTACTATCAATCTTGCACCAAAAATGTATTGAGCCCGGCAGGACTTCAATACTGCCTTTGGGCATGATTATTACCTTGGCACCCTCTTTGCCTTCATATGTGTAGGCATCCTTCGTCTTAGCATCATTGCCTATGAGTTCAACTGCCTTTTGTTTCACAGTCTCTCTTGGAACAGGAAAAACCCTGCGAAATTTGTCAACTACTAGGCTAATATTTTCAGTGCCATATGAGTCAAGTTCGGAGATCTTACCTGGTATTGGAAAGTGCAGTTGTAGATCGACGCTATAATGCGATCCTACAAATTGTGCAAGCTCATTTACTTTCTGATACGCTATGGTGGGACTTCTCTTTAACGCTAGAGCAAGAGTGTCATGGTTGCGTTTGATATTAAGTTGCAAGTCGTCCATAAGGCTGGAAAATGTCCCCAATGCAGTTTTTTCTTACAATTTGCGGTTAATTAGCATTACAATTATTATAGCTCTTGGTAGGGATCTATACATGATTGAAATCTGATCAGCTCTTTGCCAAGGCAAAAAACATCTTGCCCGGCGGGGTTAACAGTCCGGTGCGCTTTTACGAGCCCTATCCTTTCTTTGCTACCTCTGCGCTTGGAAGCAAGCTCACTACTGCAGATCATCAGATCTACCTTGACTACTGTATGGGCTATGGAGCGATGATTCTTGGTCATGGCTATTACTCAGTAATTGAAGCTGTGAGATCCCAACTTGATAAGGGAACGCTCTTTTGCGTGCCTACAGAATACGAGATCAAGCTTGCGGAAATGATATGTCAGGTTGTGCCGTGTGTAGAAATGGCGCGTCTTGTCAATACCGGCTCTGAAGCCACAATGCATGCCATCAGACTTGCCCGCGCTTTTACAAAGAGAAAAGGAGTGATTAAATTTGAAGGTGGATATCATGGTGCGTACGATTATGTTCTTGTCAAGGCGGGATCAGGCATGGCTAGCTTGCCTGTATCAGACGGAATGCTTGAAGAGGCGTCAGCTCATACGAAAGTTGTGCCGTACAACAACCCAGCTGAGCTTGAGCGCGCAATTGAAAAGAACCGTGACACTGCATGTGTCATAATGGAACCTGTGCTTGCAAACATTGGGCTTGTGTTGCCAGAAAAGGGATATCTTAATGAAGTGAGGAAAATAACCGAGCAGAACAATATTATCCTGATATTTGATGAAGTGGTCACCGGCTTCCGTCTTGCACTGGGCGGCGCCAGTGAGTTCTTTGGCCTGCTGCCAGACCTTGTTACATTTGCAAAGGCACTTGGCAACGGCTTGCCAATAGCTGCAATCGCAGGTAAGAAAGAGATAATGGACAAGCTCGCACCTGCCGGTAGCGTCTATCAGGCAAGTACATTTGCTGGCAATCCTGTGTCTGTGGCAGCAGGCATTGCTACATTGGAAACATTGACTGATGCCAAGAATACGATATACCCCAGGATCGCCAAAACATGCGATAGCATTGTTGGCGGCATCAAAGATATGCTGGCTAGGGAGCAACTTGACTGCACTGTCAATTCCATAGGCTCAATGTTCCAGTTATTCTTTACTAGCGAAAGGATACAGGATGAATCTGGTGCCAAGAAGGCAAATGTAATAACATTCCGCAAATTGTTTAATGAGTTGCTAAAACAGGGCATCTTCATTCCTCCTTCGCAGTTTGAAACTTGCTTTTTATCGTACGCACACACTGAAGACGACGCGGACAAGACAATAGAGGCATACGGCAAGGCATTTCATGAAATAAAGAAATGATGAAGACAATACGAGTAGGAACCAGAGGCAGTAGACTTGCAATAGCGCAGACAGAGACAGCACTTGTAGCCTTACGTAAGGCTCACTCCCAAGTACGATTTGAAGTAGTTCAGATAAGCACCAAGGGCGATGTTGATAACAGGCCGCTCTTTACCCTAGACGAAAAGGGAATCTTTGAAAAAGAAGTAAATGAAGCAGTCAAGCAAGGCGATGTTGACTTTGCAGTCCATAGCCTCAAGGATATACCATCAGACCTGTCAAATGATCTTTCGGTGGCATGCATTCCCAAGAGGGCGAGACCAAACGATGTGCTTGTCACCTATGATGGAAAAAAACTGAAAGATCTAGTACCTGGATCAGTTGTTGGCACGAGCAGCCTCCGGCGTGTTGTGCAGCTGACAAAAGCTAGGCCAGATCTCAATGTCAGACCGATAAGGGGCAATGTCGAAACAAGAGTGAAAAAGGTGATAAGTGGCGAGTATGACGCAGCTGTTCTAGCAGAGGCTGGCCTTGCCAGATTAGGCATGAAGGATGTTATTGCCCAGCGTTTTAGCATAAGAGATTTTGTACCGGCGCCAGGTCAGGGGGCTATAGCCATTGTATGCAGACGCGATCATACTACACTTGCTGGCATGCTCCAGCAGATAGAGGATCGCCATTCCCGCATAGCAGTGCTTGCAGAAAGAGCACTGATAAGAAAGGTAGAAGGGGGCTGTAGGTTCCCGCTTGGAGCAGTGGCAATAACCAATGATGACAAGATAACACTTTATGCAAGTGTGTTTTCTGCAGATGGCAAGCAGAGCATTCACGTCAAAAAGATAGGCATAGCAAGCAAGCCAGAAGAGCTGGGCTACACAGTAGCAAACATGTTGGTAAAGCAGGGAGCAATGGATCTGGCAGAAGGTTGGCGTAAAGCAGTAGACAAGTGGAACAAGAAACTATGAAAAAGGGTAAGGTGTTTATCTGCGGAGCCGGTCCTGGCGACCCAAAGCTGATGACGCTTCGGGCAATGGAACTTTTGAAGACCTGCGATGTTGTACTGTATGACCGACTAGTGGGCAAGGAAATAATCGACCAGATACCTGCAGGATCAGAGAAAGCCTATGTTGGAAGAATGGTTGGCGGCCCCACTACACATCAAGACAGGACCAATGAGCTTATGGTAAAATACACAAAAAAGGGTAAGACCGTACTGCGACTCAAGGGCGGCGACCCCTTCATCTTTGGGCGGGGGGCAGAGGAGGCTGAATACCTCATCAGGTGCGGGATCGAGTTTGAAATAGTACCAGGCATTACTTCATCCATTGCCTCACCAGCATACGCCGGCATTCCGCTAACCCACCGTCGGTATTCTTCTTCAGTTGCCATAGTCACCGGGCACGAGGATGCGAAAAAAGACAAACTGGTAGTCAGATGGGATAAGCTTGTAGGTGCGGTCGACACTATAGTTGTATTGATGGGTATTGCCGAGCTGGATCATATTTCACGCAGTTTGATGAAGGCTGGAATGAAAAAGAGCGTCAAGGTTGTAATTGTTGCAAGTGGCACGACTGATGAGCAGAGGATCGTCAAGGGTACACTTGGCACCATCACAAAACTTACAAAAAAAGCTGATATCCGGCCCCCTGCGGTAATCGTGATAGGAAGGGTCGCCGGACTGAGCGATAAGCTCGACTGGTTCAAGAGAAAGTGACAGAAAAAATATGCCTAGATTAAAAAACAAAATCCTTGCGATCACTCGAAGCGAGCTAGACGCAAAGGAATTTTTGCAGTTGGTAAGGGAGCAAGGGGGCAGGGTGATAGCGCTCCCCACAATAGAGATAGTGCCACAGGGTCCGGAAGTGGCAGAGGAGTTCCTTGACAAACTCCGCAAGAAAAAGCATTATTATTGTGCATTTATGAGCCAGCAGGCAGTAAACATCCTGTTTGATCTTGCTGGGGACAAGATAGCACCAGCTCTGAAATCTACTACGGTAATTGCAGTAGGCCCAAAGACAAAGCAGAGCCTTGAAGAGCACGGCATAAAAGTTGGGCTAGTATTGGAAAAATTCTCTTCATTTGGACTCGTCGACCTCCTGTCAGGAATAGAGCCAGCAGGGAAAAGGATAATCATCCCTCGAAGCGGTGCTGCAAATGACTTTGCCACCAAGGCCTTGATCCGCCTTGGGATGGATGTTGATGAAATTCTCCTCTACACCGTACGCACAAGGGCGGTCGAGCCCATATGGAAAGAATTTTGTGATCTGTTGTTACAAAAAAGGGTGAATGCTGTTATTTTTACTAGCACCTCAAATGTTAACTCATTCTTTGAAATAATGAACAAGGTGTCCAAAGATGAGTTATTACATCTAGATAATCTCACCAAGGTAGTTTCGATAGGCCCCCTTACTAGCAAGGCGCTTAGGAACCGGGGCATTGGATGCTTTGAAGCTAAGGATCATACTGTAAGAGGTGCACTAGAAATTGCAAAGCAAATTATGTAACTCTTTTTAGTCTTTATGACGCATATTGAGCATGACACAAGGAACTACAACAAAAGAAGCTGTCCTACTGGAAGATTCTACATTCAATGTTATAACTCAGATTGAAAAGAAGGCCGATTTTCTATATTCATCTGTTGAAAAATACATTCGAGATGCAGAGAAAGACAACAAGCCTGAGCTTGTCAAGCTGTGGAGCACTATAAAAGAAGATGAACAAAAGCACCTAAAAATGCTGCGCGAACATCTAGTAAAGGAAGTAAAGGAAAACAAATTACAGTAGGCAAAATCCAAGGCTATGCTACGCGCGTCTGGCATCTCTCTCTGCCTATCGCGCAGCAGATCTCTCATTTTTTTCTCCTGTACAAGATATTCAATCCCTATTGGACTTGTAAAATACTGCATAAGCGTGCCAGATCCTGGCTTACTTGAGCAACAACCTTTTTTTTGTTAAGCCTCTAAGCGTATTCTTTGACCTAACTGTGTAGGCCAGTACACATATGCATAGAAACATTGTCTCTATGATGTCGGTCCTGGACTTGTCTATGTAACTGTTCGTAGATTTTTACTGGCTGTGCATCGCTATCTGTCAGGCCTACTTTTGATTTTGAAGCATATGTATATACATAAAATATTATATTGTATATATTAATTCACTTGACAAGTTGCTCGATGACAACATTATTATTATTTTTTCACATTTCTTTATGGATACTAAAAAGCAAGCAAAACAACTAACTGTTGGCATAACATATAAGTTCAGTTATTATATCTTCTCTTGTTCTAGAAGATCAAAATTAGTTTGTGGCTATTCCCACTTAACCCACTTTTGTCTTCACAGACTGGACCTTCTCATCCAAAGTATTTGGCTTATCTAGTCTTTCGTCGATCCTTATTGTAGAGATCACCCGCTTGGCTCCAACTGATTTAGCAGAATCGTGAGCGGCATGTATTGCTTGAAAGATATCGTCTAGGCTGTCTGATTCCACCTGGGTGCTCATTGGAGTGAGAGCTACTTTTTTAAGATTCTTTATGTGGCTAATTGCATTGTAGGCAGCTGCTATTTCTTTGCCCATGCTTGTATCAGAAGTACCAATCGGCACAATACTAATTTCAGCATTTACAGTTGACACATTACTCATTCATTCAGTATTGGCAAGTTTTACTAATTAACAGTTTTATTTTAGCCTATAAGGTCTCACAATCAAACTGAGGAATAATAATCTAGAAGTATATTGTATTAACAATTGCCTTTTAGTGATTCTTCTCTCGATGTGGCTTCGTTAACTTAAGGGGGGGTGTATGGCTAATTATGAAATAACTCTATATACAAAAGTCAACAATCTTTTTCTACCCACAAAAGCTTTAGAACATCATCAATTAGTCATAAATAGCAATGAACAAAAAAAATATACATTCAAATTAACACTTGATCAGCCAGCAAATGGAATTGTCATATAGTAGAATCATGAGGCTATGATACAATAGATCGTCTTAAGACAAAAGCATTGGTTTTAAGTTAATAGCCGAATTGCACCAAAGATAATTCATAAGCGATCTTGTCCTAGTACTATGTATGATTGTAGCTACGACACAATTATAACGCTTGTCATTAGTTCCCTAGCAGTTCCATACACATTGGCAACTGCTACAAGACAACTTTTGCCAACCTCAAAGTATGTATATGCATAGTGTACAGTGTCCTAAGAAAGATGTCTACACCATCATCATCATTGGCCTCAGATTCTCATGCTCAACCCCTTCCGGACGAAGGGGACATCGTTGTTGCAAGTGTTAGAGACATCAAGGGTCATGGAGCCTATGTTACGTTAGACGAATACGAAGGACTTACAAGTTTTCTCCCCATAAGAGAGGTTGCTAGTGGATATGTACGTAACATCCAGCGTTTTATAAAACCAAAGCAAAAGGTGGTTCTAAAAGTAATAAAGGTTAACAGGACAAGGAAAGAAGTAGATACATCGCTCAAGCAGATCTCTGGTGAAGAGAGAAAGTCAAAGCTCATTGAGGTAAAAAGAAATGAAAAAGCCACAGGATTTCTGGATTCAATTAAGGCAAAACTAAATCTAAGCGATATTCAGATGAAAGAAATTCAAGACAGTATTCTTCAAAATTATGATGATGTCTATGCACTTTTTGAATCAGTAGCAACAAAAGGGATAGGAGATGTGTTCAACAAACTTGGCTTTGCTAGAGAGATCATGACGGCGATCGAGGAGGAAAGTAACAAGATACAGATTCCTCAAAATGAGGTCAGAGGAACCATGGAGATTTCCTCCAAGAAACCTGATGGGATTGAAATTATCAAAAGTATACTTATTGATGCAGCAGAAGGTACAAAGACTAACCCCAGTACCATAAGTATTGCATACATCGGAGCTCCAAGATATAGAATTGCGGTCAAAGCAGAGAATTTCAAGATGGCTGAAAAAGCAATGTCTCGTGCTATTGAAAAGATACAGAAAGGAATACAAAAAAATCAAGGGAATTTTAATTTTACAAGAGAGAAATTAAAAAAGAAGGTCTACTAAATCGTCCACTCCAAGGGTTATC
>CAYWRR010000051.1:0-10917 GCA_964460425.1 uncultured Nitrososphaera sp. | reverse complement strand
TCTGTTAACTTAAGGACTTTATTACCAATTTTTACCTTAAAACAATAAAAAAGTCAGGTATATTATCAGCATATGCCTTTTTGATTTATCACCCAGCCTCCTCATTCAAATAGCATATTAGTAATGCATACCTATAGGATACCAGTCAATCTGATAGCAAAAGCAATCAATTGGTACCTATTATACACAAAAGAAAAGAAGCAATGTCGCTTTAAAATAAAAGAATTTGGCCTAATAGAACCAAAAAAATGAGAAAAAAGTTAAAAAATCTCTTCATCTTTTCTGATGCCGCCTAAACCCGTCTTTATGCTTTCCGCACATTCAAGGCATGCGCTGCTCGAGAATGGGAAATCCTTTGTGCACTTCTTGCATACAGGTCTCTTGCATTCAGAGCATTCCATAGAGGCTGTTCTTATGCTGCAAAGATAACAGAGTGTCATTATATAATAATAATGTCATTGGTGCCGTAAAAGGCTTTTTGGAATATGATAATCTGATTCCTAATCAATTGGTGATTTTTCCAATAAGCATTCATAATCTTGGATATTAGGTTATATTTAACGAAAGGATTGACGTTTCTGTTTCAAATACAGCAGAAGTCCAGTTTATTTTGATACTACAAAGCGTAACTGAATTTTCTTACCATAAAAATAATCGATTTGCAAACACAAACAAGAGTATAAGAAGAAAAAGGTAAAAAATAGCTGCTAAATTAGAACATAATTTTCTTTTATATTTTTTATGAAATTACTATCGCTTCCGATATCGTTAAATCTGCTTGCCCATCTATCTCTCTGATAAAATGAAGAATGTAGGGCAGGCACCAGATGGGTACATCTTCGCCTGCACCAGCAAGAGTGAGCGAGAATGCTTTGACCGGATGCTCTTTGCAACAAATCATGTTTATGGTGAAAATGTTTTGAAAATAAAAAGAGGTGACCTTCTTTTTCTGCTCAACCTAGACACCGATACGCTCTATGGCACTTTCCTAGCAAGATCTGATGGCGCAAAGGATATTGTGCCTGAAGCTTGGAAAGGCAGATACTCATACCAAGTGAAGGTATCCTGCAATGGCAAACTGTACTCTATCATGGGTGCAAAAAAAGTCCTCTCTAACACGGGGATCAGCTTGCACGGCATGGTTAAGGGCGAGATAGCACAATCGCTTTCTCAATACCTCAAGAACCCCAATGGCAGCCTCAAGATCACCAAAAAGAATGTAGACGATATCAATCCACGGCTGGAAACGACTACACTATGGGACTATCCTCGTCAGAATTACGGCAAGACTCAAAAGGGAAGCAACAAGTATACGGGTGTGACGCCAGCGTTTGTGATATATAACATGATCAAGCGCTACACAGAACCAGGTGACCTTGTGCTTGACCCGATGGCAGGAAGTGGCACTACCATCGACGTATGCAAGGAGGAGGGGCGCAGATGTATAGCATACGACATTTCTCCTGCTAGGCCTGATATAACTCAGAATGACGCTCGCAAGATACCTCTTGCAGATGCAAGTGCCGAGATGATATTTATTGATTCACCGTATGGCGACAACATTAACTACAATGACCATCCTGATAACATAGGCCATATTTCTGCAGAGACAGATCACTTCTATAAAGAGCTTGATAAGGTGATGGCCGAGTGCTATCGTGTGCTCAAACCCGGCAAGGTGCTAGGCTGGCTAATAGGCGATCAGTGGGTAAAGAAAAAATTCACACCTGTTGGCTTTCATGTCTATGAGTACCTTTGCAAATATTTTGACACAGCAGACATTGTGTGTGTAGCAAGGAGGAGCCAAACATCCAACACAGCAATATGGCATAGCCGCGCGCTACGCTTCAACTTTTATCTTCGCGGGTTTAAGTATCTTTTTATAATGAGAAAGAAGATGGCTGGCGAGCTAACTGCAAAAAGAAAGATCAGCTGGAGACAGTACCCCAGAACCTAGATGGCTCGATTGGGACTAGTGGCGTTTTACCATATCATCTATGTGCATGACAACAACTGTTAATAATAATAAAAAGAAAAAGAGGAGGAGAGCTGCTGCTTTTATTGCTGTAGCACTGGCTGCCCCTGAAAAGTCAGCGATTCTAGCGTCTGCATGTTATGCTGGACTACAGGGTCAGGGAGAGGCACGTACGATAGGTTGGGTGCAAACTGTTGTCCGTCGGTGATTGCCCATTGTATGAAGTCAACTAGTGCTCTTGCTTTTTCCATGCTATCGATATTGGTGCTCAGATCCTGGTATAGCAGGAGGTACGAGAAGCTTGCAATAGGATATGAATTAGCGCCTGGTGCATTTAGGAGACTTACATCCCTCCATGATTCACTACCTGCAGGAAGATTGATTGAAGTCATGTTCTCAGAGCCCGTTGCATTGATAGTGTCAGTTGAATTATTGGAGGCAGTGGCATTTGTACTTGTGCCGACGCCGCCGCTACTTAGAACTGCAGCTTCTACAGCTACCTGTGTAGAATCCAGTGATGGTTCTACAAAATTTCCTTCCATATTCTGGATGTATGCGTAATTTGTATCAGTTGTCAATGCATAGGCAAGCTCGACATAGCCTATCGAGTTAGGAGTACTTATAATCGTGTTAGCAACTCCTTCGTTACCGGGTGCTCCCAGTCCAGCAGGCCACTCTACCGATGTTCCTGCGCCGACTGTATCACTCCATTCAGGACTAACAGCTGAGAGATAGCTTGTCCAGACAAAGGTAGTGCCAGATCCATCAGACCTGTGAGCAACTACGATATTTTCAGAAGGCAATGTCAGCTCTGGGTTCAGTTCCTGTATCCTTGGATCGTTCCATGTTGAGATCCCCCCAAGGAAAATGTATGCTAGCACAGGACCAGTTAACTTTAATCCTTTTTCTGGAACTCCATTTATGTTATACGCTGCTACTACTGAGCCTATCGTTTCTGGTATGTGCACTGCTGAACCTGGAAGGGCTTGTGTGTCATTTTCCGATAATGGTGCATCGCTAGCACCAAAGTCAACTGTCCGTTCAGTAAACTGTCTAATTCCTCCGCCGCTTCCGATCGACTGATAGTTTATGTTCACATTGGGATTTACATTCTGATATTCAACACGCCATGTATCAATCAATGGAAAAGGAAAGGTCGCACCTGCGCCATTGATAGCAATTTGGCCCTGTTGTTGTTGCGATAGCTCGGATGGAGGCTGAACTTGTGCTAATGTGCTTGTGCTATATGGCACCAGCAAGATGGCTACAAGAACAGGTGTCATTACATGAATCAGGTTTGCGTTCATGTTTTACAGTAAAGGCTATTCTATAAATTGGTTAAATACACGATCTCAATAGTTCGCCAGGTTATATGGGGTACACACATTAACACAACAGAGCCTACAACAAAAAAATGTAGATACACCTATTGCAAAACAATAGAATGCAAAAATATAGAATCTCCCCCCAATTACCAGCCTAATCAGGATGCGGATAGACATGTAACCAACAATTGCAGAAATCGCCGCGCCTATAGCAGAGGAGTCGATACCTATAAGATGCATATCTTCTGCAGCTTCTCTTGTATCTTGTGTCAAAGCTGCGTCGATAGTTGCTGACCCTAGAATTGCAGGTACGGATAGCAAAAAGGAATACCTTGCCAGTTGTTCTCTTTCTACCCTTGTGAACATCCCTGTGATTACAGTAGCACCGCTTCTCGATATGCTTGAAAATATAGAAATGCCTTGCCCTATTCCGATCAGTAATGCGTCAACCGGCCCTAACTTCTTGTGGCCGGCTTTCAGAAAGGCAGTTATATGATGAAGGCTCCCGTGACTATGAAGCCGATAGCGATTGAAAATGAATCGTAAAAAGAATATTCAAAGAAAGAGCGAAAGGTCATGCCTATTATTCCGGTAGGAACTGTGCCCAGTATGATAAACCAGAGCATTGTCCTTCCTTGGTGATACTTGCTCTCAATTTTTTATCTTGGGCAAAGACCGCCCTTCTCATTCCTACTATATCTTTTTGGTATATTGCAAAAACTCCTGCCAGAGTTCCTACATGGAGTATAGCATCATAAAATACAGGAACTTCAAGGTTCATTGCAAGCTGGACTAAAGCCAGATGGCCAGAGCTGGAGATGGTAAGCCACTCGGTCAGTCCCTGAAGTGTACCAAGAAGTATAGCCTGAAAAACATCAATTATTGCCAAATTTGAGCATCGCTAGACTGATTGCTTCATCATTGAAATCATCTATTTTATGTATTTGGACATGAAGATTTTCAAATACCTGATCTATAGGATTCACTTTGGTAATGGTTTACTATGCCTCGTGGTTCTCTACTTATATATGCAATTCCTAAGTTTTGGAACGAAGTTCAAATGTGATTCAGGTGGCGAGAAGTTCAAAACTGAATCTGAGCTGAAGGAGCATAGCAAGAAATAGCACATTTTGCTCAGCGCCGTGATTGTACTGATCTTTATCCAATCTTTTATCAAAGAAAAATATGCTCTAAGGAAAAAGGGTCCTGAAGAATATGGTCTAATATTTATGTCAAGTAAGCCTAATTATAGGCCTGGCATTACTCCAAGGATGATGGCGATTATAACCGTGACTCCTAGGCCAACACCGACTACAATCCATCGAGCCCAGCGGGACATGGACGGTTTTAAAATATGACACAGATATTATTCTATTGGGTGGTGCTATGTTTTTCTATCACTTCATCTATAGTCTGGTTCATGGCAGTCTCTGCAATGTCGCTTGCATACTCAGCTGTTCTCCGAATGTCTTCTAGAGTAGCTTGATATTAGCTGGGTCACGGATCTTATCCTTTTCTATAGCCTTCAGGACGTCATCTTCTAGTGTACGAATATTTTTTGCATTGTCAACGGTCTTGTCTGCAAGCTGATAGTCGCGTCGGAGTAGTGCTTCGACAGAGTCATTCAGCACTGTCAGAGCAAGGTGGCTCATCTTCTCTATCTTCTGAAGGGATTCCTTTGGTATCTTGTCTTTTATCATGATTGCCTTGTCGGCTATATTGATGCATGATCGGCAATTCGCTCAATACTCTTGACAGCGACACGGTAACTCAAGCAATCAGAGGGTTTTTTTAAACCCATCTCCCGAAGCACCCTTCCGTTCTGCATGGCCATCACAAGATTGCGGAAGACATAGAGACTGAATCTATCAACCTCATCGTCTGACCGGATAACCTCTTTTGCAAGCTCGTCGTTGAGCTCTGCAAGGGCTGACATAGCGTCTTTGTGCATTGACGAAGCAATGAGATACATCCTCCTTATCGCGGTGTTGATAGAAAGCTCTGGCAGAGACAGCAATACCTGTAGCGTGATGTTGTCTGATCCGTCAGCTATCATCTCAGTCCCGACAAGGTTGCGCCTAACTAGTTCCCTAACAGCGTCACGTAGTGCAGGATTCATCCTGCCTGATCTAATTTTTAAATGAATAATATTATAACCAGCTAAATATATTGACACCACCTTGCGCCGGAGCGTGTTGCCACTCTCCCCTGGTGAGATGAATGTAGTAACTTCATTGGGAGATTCTCGCGCCTCAGTGAAAATCGGAATTACTGACAGCGAATTGTCAAGTTCTCGAACAAGTGTTACCCGATCGCCGGCCTTCAAATGCATTTCTTCAATCCATTTTTTTGGAAGCGATAATACGTATGTTGACCTGCCTGTAAATTGCACCTTGCGAACATCCCTGTGATCTAATTCTGTTCTCACTGTTGCTGTCTAAGGAAGATATGGATAAACGCTTTGCGAGTATAGACTATATGGTACTATATACTGCCTTGTTTTCTCTATATACAGACATCTTAGCGCCTTGGGCTTGACGTGCCGGTAACGATGTAGTGCACAGAATCACCTATATAACAGGCATGATCTGAAATGCGCTCAAGGTACCTAAGTATCAGTAGAGCAGAGATGTAGCAGCGGGGATCAAAAGATCCTTTATCACTTTTTTCGTATGGCATGATGGCTTCTCTCAAATACTTCCTATAAAGTGCATCAACAGTATTGTCCATCTGATACAATTTTTCTGCTGCATTTTTGTCTTTTGATTTCAGCGCCTGAACACTTATGCGTATCATTTCCTTGACTGTGCAAGACATTTCCAGAACTGCATTCTTGTCGCAGTTAGCTATTGAGCCCATGGTTTCAAGCACATCGACGATATCGTAGGCGTAGCGGCCAAACCGGGAAAAGCCATATGCAATTTCCATACATGATCGGATGAAGCGAAGGTCAGTGGCAACTGGCTGGTAGCGGGCAATCAGCTCAATTGCAAGGTCGCCTACTTCATCCTGTAGCACCCTGAGCTGCTCAGACCATTCAAAGATGACTTTTTTTGTACTTGCCCCTTTTTCATATGATTCGATGGCAGTAGTCACAGATTTCTCTGAAAGCGTGGCCATGTCCATAATGATATTCTGTATGCGGTCTATTCCAAGGTCTAAGAGACGGGTCAAATTACCAAATGTCTATCTTGCTTAGCCGAACTTGCCAGATATGTATCTTTCAGTAAGCTCTTTCTGTGGGTTCTCAAATATCTGCTTGGTTGGTCCATACTCTATAAGCTCGCCCAGATACATAAATGCAGTATAGTCAGATACACGGGCAGCTTGTTGCATATTGTGTGTTACAATAATTACTGTAAGCTCCTGCCTCAGCTCGTTTATAAGCTCTTCTATTTTGGCAGATGCAATAGGATCTAGAGCTGAGGTAGGTTCATCCATCAGCAGCACTTCAGGCTGCATCGCAAGTGCTCTTGCAATGCATAAGCGCTGTTGTTGGCCGCCTGATAAGCTTAAGCCAGGCTTGCCAAGCTCATCTTTTACTTCATCCCACAGCACTGCACCTTTTAGGCTCTCCTCTACTATCTCTCTTATCAATGCCTTGTTCCTTATACCGTTAAGTTTTAGGCCAGCAGCCACATTATCATAAATGCTCATCGTAGGAAATGGATTTGGCTTTTGGAAAACCATCCCCATCCTTCTTTTGATGATCACTGGATCCACATTATTGGCATAAATGTCAATGTCGTCCAGATAAACACTCCCCTTTACAGTTGCATTAGAAGTCATCTCATTCATACGATTCAAACAGCGAATGAGTGTCGTTTTGCCACATCCAGAAGGACCAATTAGTGCAGTAACAGTATTCTCTTTAACATCAAAATTAATATCTTTGAGAGCCTGTTTACTTCCAAACCATGAATTCAGGTTCTTAACAGAAAGTTTGTAACCGTGTAGTTTAGTATCAGATAGCGATGAAAGCTTGTAACTAATAGAGCTAGCGTACTCTTCGTTACCCATCCAGCTCATCTGCCATAATTCGCATAATTAATGGTTATCTAAATAGATCATATAGAGGAATATAGAACCTGTTGGACTTCATCCTCGCCTCTTCACCAGCGATCCCGGCCTGAACCCCTTCCCAAGCACCAAGAACCTCAGCAGTACACTAAGCGATAGTACCATAATTATAAGCACCAAAGCTGCGCCCCATCCAAAGGAATGAGCATGTTCGTACGGCTGCGAGGCAAACCTCCATATCCGGAGGGGAAGCGCGTCTACAGGGCTCATAAATCCTTGGAAGAACAGACTAGTCCCAAGTATTGTCATTATAAGCGGCGCAGTTTCGCCTGCAATTCGGGAGACTGCAAGAACAATGCCGGTTAGAATGCCATTCTTGGCGCTCCTCAAGGTGATAAAGAGTGTAACTTTCCATTTTGGGATACCAAGCGAGTGTGCAGCCTCACGAATTGAGTTTGGCACAAGCTTTAATGTTTCCTCAGTAACTGCCACCACTATAGGAATCATTATTATAGAAAGTGCAACTGCTCCTGCAGTTACGTTAAAAGAGCCGATTGTAATAACTAGAACAATATATCCTACGATGCCAATTACTATGGACGGCATTCCTGTCATCACGCTGTTAAAGAACCTAACTGCATAAGCAAATTTACTATTGCCGGCGTATTCAGAAAGATAGACGCCTGCCAAGATTCCTATGGGAACACCAATTAGCGAAGCATATCCTACGGTGAGCAGCGTACCCTGTATTGCGGGACCTACCCCTCCACCGCCCCTTATTATTGATCCTTGGGGTTGTGTGAGAAATTCAATACTTATGGCAAAGATGCCGTTCTTTACAACTTCAAATAAAATGCTCCCCAGAGGTATCATTGCAAGAATAACACATGCTATCGTTACGCCAGTAAAAACTCTGTTAACGATCTTGCGCTTGTAACTTTGTCTTATTACCGCGTTTTGAATAACTTTTCTGTGATCTATATTATGATGATGGTTTTCTGTGTTGTTCATTTTCAATTATTCCTTTGCTCCTGGAGTAACTTTGACCATTCTTGACACAAGCAACCGGGCGCCTACATTAATTCCGATCGTTACTATGAATAATACTGCGCCAAGTGCTATCAATGCAGACGAGTGAAATACAGTAACTGCCTCATTGAACTCATTAGCAATTATGCTGGATAACGTCTGGCTTGGGCTAAAAAGCGTATCAGGAATGGCATTAGCACCAACCGCATTGCCTATCACCATGGTTACAAGCATTGTTTCGCCAACCGCCCTGCCAAGTCCAAGGATTGCAGCTCCAAGCAAGCCGGCCTTAGCATAAGGAAATAGGACTTTCCACACAGTTTCCCATCTGGTTGCACCCAAGCTGTACGCTGCTTCTCTCTGAGAATTGGGGATGGCCTTTAGTATCTCTCGCGATATAGAGGAAATTATAGGGATGATCATTATTGCAAGAACTATTCCTGCAGTAAAGATATCTAGACCAAAGGGAGTGCGGGCGAATAGCGGTATTGTCCCTCCAAAAGCATCATAAAGAGGTCTCTCGATAAAATCCACTATCCAGAATCTGAAAACAAACAGCGCCCACAGACCGTAAATTATACTTGGAATTGCAGCAAGTATCTCTATGATGAAGCCTATAGGGGTTCCAATTCTTGGCGGAGATATCTCTGAAATGAATATGGCGATTCCCAGACTAATTGGGACGCCTATTGCCATAGCAATGGCAGAACTCACAAGGGTTCCAACAATGTATGGTAGTGCCCCGTATGCTTCTCTACCCGGTACAGGATTCCAGTCTGTATCGGAAAGGAACCCTATTCCTTCAAGGGAAAAGATGGGTATAGAACCTTCGACCAAGGAGACTGCCACAAGTACTAGCATAAAGAGAGTATAGCCTGCTGCGCCTATTACGACCCATTTGAAAATCCTGTCACCCCTTCTTTTTCCATGAAGAAAGAATGATGAGAGAAAAGTTTTATGTTCTTTGCGAGACCGTGCTATAATCTTAAACTCCACCTGACCAACTTATAACATAAAAGTTAGCTATTTTATTATTATCAATAATGAAAATATAGATCATAGAGAACTATATAGTCAAGAGAAGAATAGTAAAAGCAACAGATCCTCCTAGTCCGGAGCAGCCAAATCATATCCTTTTGAGATCAGAAATCTCATGTTATCCCCTATGACAATAGCCATCATCGCGAAAAGTCAAGATGAAAGTTGGAACCCGGAAGCAGCATGGGAAGCGGGGCAATAGAACAGCTGTAGGGAGCTCCACTTGACGTACTATAGGAGATGGTGGTACAGATAAAACATATCCAATACACACTATATAGGATAAGAACATCTACATGCTCATCTATGGCAAGAAATATCAGATTGAATGTGTGCAGATTGTAGCAAAATGCGTACAAATAACCATACGATGAAAATTTGGTACTAGATAACAACAATACTTCTAGCATATATTTCGTGCTTTGTGAATCATGTTTTTGGAGCGTGACTATCCTAAAAAGGAGAGAGGATTCGGTGTGTCCCGTATGTGCCTATTCTAATGTTTCTTTTATTCCCCTTTCAATAAATGAATCTTCTCAGCTGAGCATGAACTCAAAGGCATGGCGCGAAGCTTTATTTTCATCTGCCAAAAGGGACTATGTGCGACAGCCAGGTACAGGCCTAGACAACGACAGAGTTAGTAAGAATAACGATATAACTACCACAGTATCAGGCGCATGGACATCATCGAAACAATAACTTCGCAGTACATGCGGTACCAAATAAGGTATAGACGGGATATAGATTTAACATCCATTACAACACAGGATCGAGCGCACAGGAATAGGTTCAATTATACGAAACCACTTTTTTGGTACTCAAAAACAGAGAATATCTAAGCTTATGCCCAGATGTGCAAAAGAATCTTCTATGCCAAAAAATGATATCACCAGATTGCTCAAGCAAAACAAGCAGTTAGGAGTTGGCATAATTGAGTTTGTATGCTCTGCTCTTGTATATAGCTGCCTCGAAGAGATCACTTTGGCATATCAGCGAAGCCAGCAGAAATAATGACAACATAAATGATGATATTGATAGGACAACAGGAAATTGAAAAGTAAGAGATGGCTAGCTCATCTTTTCTTTGTTTCCTTATATGAAGGGATGTGGCTGCAGCAGCTACGTACTTTACCACTGTGATCGGCTCCGGACTAACTATCTGAATGCTGCCACCTTCGTTATGTGAAGCTTCGCCTCCATCTCTCGCTACATGTTCTCTTGTTTCCTGATCTGCTGCCTGAAGACCTCTTTTGTCATGTGGGGTTTCTCCACCCTTTCATGCCACTCTCTCGTTTATCTCTTCGTCTGCAAATGCCAAACCTATATCCTCTGATGACATAGTATTGCCTATGCGTCAAGGTATTAAGTAACTTCAAAGAAATAGACTCAAAATGTTTAGAACTACTGCCTGTCATTTAACTTCAGATTATACACTCAAAAAGATGACGTGAAGGATACACCGAAGAACCTATAAACATTGATGCAAAATCATCATGAGTAACAAATTAGCCCTTTCACTATAAATGACAA
>CAYWRR010000050.1:7542-10949 GCA_964460425.1 uncultured Nitrososphaera sp. | reverse complement strand
ATCGCTATTGTCGAATCTTACCCTATTTGGTTGTTGAATAATAAAGCTCAAAAATGTCTTACCTAAAAACTTGGCATTTAGAAAATGAGCATCATCTAGGAATTCAGTTTCATGTAGGTTAAGGAAGTTTGCTGCTTTGCAGAATGTTACTTCATTGAAGTATGCTTTTTTGGAGAATGCAGCATTTCAGAATTCATAGTCTCCATCCACACTTGATACATAGTCGACATCACTACTGGCGTTGTCTTCGCTGGCGGTACTACCTTCGTCTACGGGACAGATTGTGTGTGAAGAATAGAAAAATCCTATATCACCGCCAACTCCTCCTCGTCGTGATTTTACTCTTTGTTGCTGCTGATACTAGTATTGCTGTTGTTGCTGCTTTTATGGACACTCATAGAATCTCCTTGACGTATCGTACACAATTCTGGGACCTTCGGTCTCTATCTTGGCCAAAAGAATCACTACATCGTTTCTATATCTCTCTGCTTCTATCCTATCAGCTGGACTGAGAGTTTCGTCAGCAGCCATTGCATCAAGCCTTCTTAAAGACTTGAGCATCCTTTCTTTAGCTAATCTTATCTCTGTAGCTATTGATTCGTTGTCCTGTTGCAAGTAGGCTTTGTCTTGTTCGTAAATCATTGCCATATAACGGTAGAAGGTTCTTTCCTCCAGCTGTAACATTTCTATTATCTCTTTGTTTGTATGGCCTTCTGCAAGAAGATGGCGTATCTTTCTGAGAGTAGCGGCTAGCTGTATTTTAGAAGGTCTTTTAGTTCTGTTAATTACGGTGGTTGAGTCAGTTATCGTCGCAGATTGAGCCATTCCTAATGGTGATGTTGATGGTTTTGTAGAATATGTGGATAGCAGCAGCTCAGCAGCAACAAGAGCAGACTGGGGGGATGATGACTATTCTTCTTTCCTTTTTGCTTATCCAAGCTCTCTTTATGTTTTCATTCATTACGTAGTCCTGTTAGGACGACATGAGAAACCAATCATTGAGGCACAGAACAACAGATTTTGCATTGCTGATACATGAAGCACAAAGGGAGCAGAACAGCGTGAATGTAAAGAGTTTGAAGAGCTTGAACGCAGGTACACGGAGAACGCTGTATATTGTGCACAGGATTTAGTCCTGGCGTGGAGCTGTGGTTATGACGCTAGAATGCAGCAAGAAAAGGAGGAGGGAATAATATAATAAAATGGCCCACCACCACCAACAACAACAATAACAAGTTCAGCAGCAGCGCATAAAACTGAGTTAGTAGATTTTGATGGCCCGTTTAGGCAGCACCTCTCGTTTGGTGGTGGTGGTGGTGATGGCTGGACATTTATAACACTAATGGCTATCAAAAAAAAGAAAAAGAAAAAAGAAATGTGTTTTGTAAATTCTTGTGACTTGTACTTTCTTTCCTCTATGTAGTAGTCGTTCTCTCAAGCCTCACAGTCGTCTTCTGGGTCTGGGTCACTAATGCAAGTGTCAGTGCCTGTACCACCGTCTAGGCTGTCATTATCCACTATACCGTCAACACTGTTGAGGTTGTCGTCACCAGTGTCACCTTCCATCTCGTCATCACCTGCATTGCCTTCCATGACATCATCACCAGTGTCGCCTTCCATGTTGTCATCATCTGAGTCGCCACGCAACTCGTCATTTCCAGTGCCGCCATCCATTTCGTCATTACCATCAGCGCCAACCATGAAGTCATCACCTTGGTTGCCTCTCATGTCGTTCACCTCGTTCTCGTCAACAACAAATCCGCCAAGCATTGTGTCATTACCGTCGCCACCAGACATGTCATCATTACCCTCATCACCGCACAGCCAGTCGTCTCCACCTCGTCCCTCTATCCTGTCGTCGCCGCCAAGACCTACGATAACATCGTTACCGTCTGTTCCTACCAAGGTGTCATCATTAGGTGTACCAACTATGGTACCAGTTTGTCCAAAACATGGGTGCGCTGTGGTTGCAAATGCTGATGGTACCTGTATTACTATTACTCCAGCAAAAGGTAAAGTGGACATAACAGCAAACATCACCACAATTAAGACAAAAGGCACAGACTTTTTTGTACCATCATTTGGTTACAAAGGGAAAAAATTATCCTCTATAAGGGATTCTAGCCAAACTTCTCTAATATTTGGTAAGAACATGTAATTATTACGTATTTATAGTATTTCATACGCGAGACAGACAGACGATGCAGATACAAATATTATTTATTAAGAGAAGGTGAGGGATCGATGCTGGATATTTGACATTAACCTTGTTCTTAATAAAATAACTATCTAAAGTATTAGCGGCTGCTTCTTCCTTTTTTCTGCCTCTTTTATCGTCAACTCCTTATTCTTGCTGTTGTTGTTGTTCTTGGCTCTAGCCTGTTCTATCCGTCCAACTTCTAAAATGCATTCAGTCACTTAGGCCATTATATCAAAAGTAATAATAGTATTGCAAGACTAGAGTAAATTATAATGAAAGCAACTTTATCTCGATAAATTGAACCAGGAGATAGGTGCTTATTTGTGTGTGAGTGGAACTATAAGTACAAAATTGTACCATATATATACTGCAGTAAGTGAGCAAAATGAACATTGATGCAAATGCCCCATCCATAATACTATAGAAATCTCTCCCGCGTTGAACATAGCGTCCTAGCCAGCAAAGACAGTGCGAGAGGCTCTACCTTGCAACAAGTCTACAATCTCGCCTTCTATCACTTACTCCTCCAAATTATGTCCCAATCTATTATTCTGCTTCATCTCTTAGCAGATTTCTTCTTTCTTCAAGCCAACCATCTTTATAAGGGAGTTAGCAGTAACAGGACCAAAGCCTGTATAGCGATTGTTAGCCGCTATGATTGCAAGCTATAGTTCAAAAAACTCATTAAGGTCAAAATTGTCAACCATATGCAGGAATGAGCTCCAAGAAGGGCAAGTTGTACGTTGTTGGAGTAGGACCTGGCAGTCATGATCATATGACGTATAGAGCAAAGCAAGTCGTTCAGGAAAGTGAAGTCATTATTGGGTATGATACTTATGTTAGTCTCGTTGAAGATCTGATAGCAGGTAAGGAGGTCTACCGTTACGCTATGACTCAGGAAGTAGATCGAGCAAATCAAGCGATCGATTTTGCAGAAAAGGGTAGGATCGTTTCAGTTGTTTCGTCAGGCGATCCGGGCATTTATGGCATGGTTGGACTCATCTATGAAATCTTGGCTCAAAAAGGTTGGAATAGACAGGACAACAGCATCTATGTCGAGTGTGTTCCAGGTGTATCTTCGCTCAATTCATGCGCTGCCCTTGTAGGCTCGCCTCTCATGACTGACTTTGCAGTTGTCAGTATGAGCGACTTGCTAGTTCCATGGGACATTATAGTTAAGCGCGTCGAAGCTGCAGCTATGGGCGAC
>CAYWRR010000050.1:0-7532 GCA_964460425.1 uncultured Nitrososphaera sp. | reverse complement strand
CTGTCATATACAATCCTGCAAGTAAAAAGAGGGTTCACCAGCTGCAAGACACAAGAGAGATATTTTTGAAATACAGAAAGCCGGATACACCAATCGCAATAGTCAAGGGTGCTTATCGAGAAAGTCAGGAGCTAGTTGTGACCACTTTGGAGAAGATGCTTGAACATCATGACATGTTGGGGATGATAACCACCATCATTGTTGGGAACTCGTCAACTTTTAATTATGAAGGGATGATGATAAACCCGCGTGGATACACTTCAAAGTACGAGTTGATCAAGCACCACCAGTAGCAGCTGCCTACTAAACAGAAATAACGATTATATACATAAAATTGATTGTGTTTAGTTCTAGCTCTGCTATCTGTTTTTGCGTCAAAATAGAGACAATTAAAAGGAAAAAGGAGGTGGCGTTTATATGACTTGCCACGGTCTCGTTGCGAATGTAACCCCAAGGCCAACACCAATAATTATGCACTGATAGATAATGCTTTGATATGGAATTGGTTTCAATATTACTTCTCCTGTGACGCTTACTGTCGCGCCTCTTCCAAGACCTGGTCCTACAGATTCGATGTTTAGCTGTGTGTGTACGTGATACGTTCCTGGTTCAAGTGCCCTTACGGTAATTGAGTAAGGAATTATTGCTCCTGGAGGGATATCAAATATGTTGCCTGGTGGGTCACGGGCTAAGAACTCCCATCTATTGCCTGCGTTAGCCGATTCACTGAATAGCGATAACCATGCCCTTAGCGGCCTGTTAACCAAGCTTTCCAGCTCGCCAGTGACAGTCAAATCTTCACCTGTGGTCAAAGTCTGATCTGAAAATTGTTCATTGATAATTCTTACGAATCTACTTTGAAGTTGTGCCTGTACTCCATGTGCACTGGCTAAGGGTACAATATAGGAGATTACAGAGACAGCGATGATAGTCGCAAGAGCCATCGCAGCTAACGTCTTGCTTTCCATCATATCTTTATTCTTAAGTAGAGCAGAAAGAACAAAGATATATATTTTGCTCCAGCGCGTCAGTCGCCGAATTTCACAATTTTATCAATGCTAATTAGTAACACATACGAAGCTAAACTAGTACAAGCAATTGACTGCTGAGGAGGAGGATGCAGTTTCAAAGAAGCTGGCTCTCTATAACATAGAGGAGATAGGACCGGCTACAGAGAAGCGGCTCAGAGAGGCAGGTTTTAGATCGATCCGAGACCTTCTTGTAAGAGGTCCTGTGGACATTTCAGAATCCACAGGAATGGAGATGGATGAATCAGTCGAGATATGCAATAAGGCTAGAGTGATGCTTGAAGATTTAGGAATGATCGACAAAAGCTTTGTCACCGCAACGACCCTATACAACAAGCGCAAGGATCGCATATCCACAGGCTCCAAGAGCTTTGATGACTTGTTGGGTGGCGGTATCGAGACAAAGGCTGTGACAGAGGTCTACGGAGAATTTGGAACTGGCAAAACTCAGCTTTGCCACACATTATGCCTGATGGTGCAGAAGCCAATGTCTGAAGGCGGACTTGCTGCAAAGGCCATCTACGTCGATACTGAAAACACATTTCGTCCAGAAAGAATAGTCTCTATTGCACAAGGGCGAGGGTTTGATTCGCAAAAGGCACTTGAAAATGTAATTGTCGCCAAGGCGTACAATAGTGCCCATCAAGAGCTTATCATCGATGAAGCTGGTTCTGTAATTGAAGACAACAATGCTAGGCTAATAATTGTTGACTCAGCAGTTGCACACTATCGTGCAGAGTTCATTGGACGCGCAACACTATCTGAGCGACAGCAGCGTCTGAACAAATTCATGCACATATTAGTTAGGATAGCAGAGACATACGAAGTAGCTGTCGTGATTACAAATCAGATTCAAGCGTCGCCAGATACTTACTTTGGAGACACAGTCAGACCTGTAGGAGGCCACGTACTAGCCCATACTAGCACATACAGGATATACCTGAAGCGGTCTGGCAAGAATCGCATTGCGAGGATGGTTGACAGCCCCTACCACGCAGAGCGCGAAATTCTGTTTACCTTGTCAGATAGCGGCATTTCAGATGTAAGTATAGCTAGATAATATTAAATTAAGGCTTAGGGGATGGAACTCCCATGCCACGATCGCATGGTACTAGGAGAAAGGCTCGCTCAATCCTAACTAAGCGCAATGTAGTTAGGGGCATCTCATACCTACTTTACGATTACAAAGTTGGAGACAAGGTTGTTGTAGATATTGATCCAAGGGAGCACAATACTACCCCTAACCGGAGATTCCATGGCAAGATAGGAGTCGTTGAAGAAGTTGGAAGGCGCACGTTAAAAGTCTCCATCATGATTGGCAACAAGAAAAAAATATTACAGACTAGATTTAATCACATCAAGCTACTTAGAGGTACCCCCGTGATGTCACGATCAGCAACAACAGCAGGGGTGTCATAAACAAATGACAGAGATAATCAAGAAAGAAATAGTTACCCTGCCACATGTAAAGGAAATACTCGAATCCGTCAACCCAGATGATATGGACCAGATCCAAAGGTGGACTGCCGACTATGTTAAAAAGTTTGCCAAGGTTGATCCCCAAAGGGCACAAACAATGACACGCCAGCTAATAGAGCAGTGTGACCTAACACAGGAAGAAGCGGTTGAAATAGTCAACATCATGCCAACCTCACTTGAAGAGCTTAGAGCATTTACCTTTGGATGGAAGAAGTTAATCCTTACTGATACGCTTGGAAAGATGCTCAATATTTTAAAGGCAGAAGATACTCAAAGTTAAATATTCACTCTCCCGTAATAGGAGTTGAACATTGTCAGGACAACAACCACCACCTACACCGCCATCTACGCAGGATGCTACTGCTGATGGGCACTTTAGCCAAGGAGTGCATAGCCAACCTAGGAAATACGAGGAGTACGCCTATGTTCTTGACTTTACACCGAGGGGAAAATCCATAACAGTTAGAGGCAGAGAAGGTGTTATAATCCACGCTATAGGAGAAGAACGGCTGACCCTGCTAGAGCTTTTGGGAATCCCAAACTCCACAGTCGAGATAGGTGAGCGCCTTTATATAGGGCGGGAGGGCCGTGAGAAGGTGTCGAGCGTACTTGGTAGGCTAGAATACACGGCTATCTCACAGGCTGCAAAGAACGAGCTGGCAAACATAATAGAAAAAGTAGTGGTTGGCAATGAAAAGCGCTTTGTCAATTACATCAACAATGCACAGCCGATAACGCCTAGGATACATGCGCTAGAGCTAATCCCCGGTATCGGTAAGACCTATATGATGACGATAATTAAGGAAAGAGATAAGAAAAAATTTGAAAATTTTTCAGATCTTCAGACTAGAGTAGGGCTAAGGGATCCTGCCAAGCTCGTATCCAAGAGAATAATTGAAGAAATAATGGGACAGGCCAGAATGAATCTTTTCGTAAGAAAATAATTGCCGAGGAACAATACTAGAAGGGCACTTGGTCAACATATGCTTGTTGACCGGCGAATCCTTGCCAAGATAATCTCCGCTGCCTACATAGATAAAGACCAAATTGTTCTTGAGGCAGGCGCCGGTCAAGGGATTCTCACGTCAGAGCTGTGCAGGTATGCCAAGCAAGTAATTTCATATGAGGTAGACATCAAGCTATACAGAAAAGTCCAAGAGCAGCCCTTGTCTCAGTTTAAGAACTTGCAGCTAGTAAATGCCGACCTTTTCAAAACCAAGGACCCACATTTCTTTGATGTCTTTGTTTCAAACCTTCCATATTCTCGGAGCAGAGATGCCATTGAATGGTTATCTACACAAAAATTTGACAGGGCAATACTAATGGTACAGGAAGAGTTTGCACATAAGCTAGCCGCAAGGCCAGGCAGCAAGAACTATAGAGCGATATCTGCGCTTTCAGCTTATTGCTTTGCTATCGAAAAATTGTTCAAAGTTAGAAGGGAATCATTTGAGCCGCAACCGAAAGTGGAGTCTTCAATCATCAGGATTATTCCTGTCAACACTATTACAAGGGAGGTAGTAAGAAATATCAACCTCCTCTTCTCAAGGCGTAACAAGAAGGCGTTATCTGTTGCTGCCGAGAGTGGCATTATTATTGATGTAAACTATGGAAGCAAAAAGATAGATGAGCTTGAACCAAAGCGCCTTGTCCAAATGGCAGAGTTGATATCATCAAATGTACGCTCCATCTGACGATACATTTCTTCTAGCAGATTGCGTTAGACAATATAACGGCAGGAGGGCTCTTGAGATAGGGGTAGGATCAGGACTCTTGCTTGACATACTTGAAAAGAACTTTACCTACGTAGCCGGCTCTGATATTGACCTACAGGCATTGCAACATTGCAAGCAGCAGAAGATATCATCAGCGAATGTCTTACTTGTATGCTGTGACGCAGGGTCAGCATTTGGCTTCGGCAATTTTGACCTCATAGTAAGCAACCCGCCATACCTTCCTAACGACGATGACAACTACAACAATATTCTGGATCCTACTGTGCACGGAGGTCCTACGGGGATAGAAGCAACAGTCCACTTTATTAACTCGGCTCTCCCCCTACTTGCAGGAGATGGCAAACTGCTGATTGTCATTTCATCGTTTGCCAATTCTTCGGCTCTTGAGAAAGTGGTTTTAGAGAACAATATGCGCAAGAAGGTAGTAAAGGAAAGAAGACTATTCTACGAGACGCTCTCTATTGTTGAGCTGAGCCTTTAAGCACTTCTTTTATTTCTTTTGCAGCAGATTGCTGGCCTGAAGAGCTATTTGATCTGCCATCTGAGATGTAGTAGTGCTTCCGCCCAAATCGTATGTTACATATTTGCCCTCATTAATGACATCTTCTGTAGCCTGGAATATTGCCTTTGAGATTTGCTTCTCTCCAAGGTATTCTATCATCCAAGCACCTGAAAGGATGGTAGCAACTGGATTGACCTTGTTCTGGCCTGCATACTTGGGCGCACTACCGTGCGCCGGCTCAAACATAGCATAATCATCGCCATAGTTGCCCGAGTAGACATTGCCAATCGATCCGACGTGACCTGAAGCGCATTCTGATACGATGTCCATGAAAAGGTTAGTGCTGAGGAGTATGCTCTTGTTGAACCTTTCCGGGTTTTTGACTAGTTGCTGTGTCATGTTGTCTATATAGTATTCTTCAACACGCATGTCCTTGAACTGCTTTTGAGTCTTTTCTACTGCAGCCCAGAAAACGCCATCTGTCTCTTTGAGGATGTTGCGTTTGGTTATTGCATATACGGATTCAAACCCTCTTTCTCTGGCAGTCTTGAAGCCTGCAGCGGCAATTCGCTCGCAACCCTTCCTTGTAGTTTTCCGTATAGCTATTGCAGAATCATCGCTTATCTTGAATTCGATGCCAGCATATAGTCCCTCTGTGGCTTCACGCACACATACAAAATCAAGCTGTCTTTCCTGATTCTTGTAAGTCTTGATCGGCCTAATATTGGCGTAAAGCTCGAATTTCTGGCGGATGCTTACTGCGACGCTGCGCGGCGCATTTGGAAGTGGTACCGTAGTGGTGGGCCCTTTAAAGCAGGCATCTGACTGTTCAAGTATCCTCCATACATCTGGAGAAATATAGGAATTTCCCCCGTTCTTTTGCCACCAGTCTGACCCGGCATCGCATAGCAGTAGTTCAATCTCTGAATTACAAGTCTTCAGAACTTTGATCATTGCATCAACGAGCTCTGGCCCAGTGCCATCACCTCTAATTATCGCTGCACTTTTTTTGCTAGCCAAACAAAGAGGTGGCCTCTCTTTTCGCTATTTATTCTTATTTACTTGTCAGCTTTATTCGTGCCACCATACTGTTGTCCTGAGGGAACGCTGGCGTATCTGATGGAGTAGGTACTGTGGTAAACTCACCTGCTTCTGAGAAATACGAATATTCTATATTGTAATCGGTGAGGTTTAGCGTCTGGACTATATCTGTACCTGTCGAATTATCGACGACATTTATAGTATTACTCATATTGTAAATACTCATAAAATCGCCAAGTGTGAACCTGATGGGTCTGATGTATTCGATATGCACTACGTTGCCTACTTCATCTGTGTGTATGGGGTGTAAACATTCTTGGCCTTCCCGGGGCTGTCTGCCAACATTATCTGGGAGCAACATGTGATTGTCGTCAACAACTACTTCAATTCTTGGGTAAAGCTGAAATGATTCAATGTTATGTTGACCTTCTTTAAGACACACTTGGGCAGGAGGGGGTGGTGGGGCAAAGTTAGGTATGATTACAAGTGCGATAAGTGTTACCACCCCCATAGCAATAGGTGGTATCAGTAGATCTTTCTTTCCCACCTTTCTCTTTGGCTTTTCCTCCTTTATCCTGCGTTTTGGCAACTGACGATGACTCTAAGAAAACAAGCTAGCTAGAGCATTAATAATAATATTGCTTTGCGTATACGATATATATGGCATCAAGGTCGCACAATAATAAGAGTAATTGCAAATAGTCCAGCTATCAGATATTCACATTGGTAGCCTTTTCGTCCAGAACGTCTTTGACAGAGTAGTTGAAGAGGTCAATAGGCTCAAGCCAGATGCAATAATCGTGACTGGCGACTTGACAGATGAGGGGTTGCTGATTCAATTCGAAAAGGCAAGGAAGGAGCTTGAACGCTTTGTCTGCCCAAACGTGATCGTGATCGCTGGTAACCATGATTACCGTCATACTGGATACTTACTGTTCAAGAAGTTCTTTCCCACAAAGCAGATCTATGAATTTGATGATGCTCTCATATTCACAGTAGGTACGGCTAGGCCAGATAGAGATGAGGGAGAGGTAGGCTACCGTCAGAACCTCTGGACGGAAAAGACGCTGAGCAAATATCCAGAGACCAAGCCAAAAATAGTATCTATGCATCATCATTTGATAGGGATACCCGATACAGGCACTGACAAGATCATCATTCTTGACGCTGGTGATACACTTCGCACATTTTTGCAATCAGGAGTTGACCTAGTGCTTTGCGGTCACAAGCACAGGCCTTGGATGTGGAATCTTGGACGGTTAGCGATAGCGTACGCTGGCACCACATCTTCAATCAGATTTCGAGGATTCTTTGAAAACTGTTATAACATAATTGAAGTTGGAAGGGAGAAAAAACCCCGCGTTGACATAAAAATCGTGGGCAAGAAGCGCTTCCCGCTGTCGCAGCTTGTTGAAGACTATAGGCCTTTCTCTTAGAGCGAACAAACAGAGATGGTCTCATACTGACTGCTCTTTCATCCAATTTCATCCTATTTCGGGTTCATAAGAATTAATTAATGAGAAGTTCGTATAGGTAGATGGCAGCAGTGAAGATTCAGAGTTAAACTGATGCTATGAAGAGAAGGTATTTGACTGAGCTGCCGCCGTATCATTTTTGGGCAGATTATCATTAATGATTAGCATTAGTGTCTATCTTTGCTCCATCATTAATTTTATATTATTTCCTCTCAAATCATGTAGGATCTTGCGTCTACTAGTCCCAAGAGATTACTTTTCGTACTGTTCC